>NZ_CM134196.1:3347500-3577098 GCF_054111205.1 Wenyingzhuangia sp. IMCC45467 | reverse complement strand
TGTATTGTTATGCACTTTAGTTTTGGTTAGTTTTCAGTTTAAGTTTAATTTCGCTAAAAATCCCTTTAAAAATTGACCTATATCAAACTTGAAAAAGTTGACCTACATCAATGTAAATTTGGTCTTCTAGGGGATTACAAAAGTGTGAATAAAATTCATTAAAAAAAAATGGAAAGGGTATTGTATTTCATGTTTTTTTTACCTACCATAATATATATTTTTAAATAACAAATGATTACTAAAAAAACCGAACTAAGAGTACGATATTCTGAAACAGATCAGATGCAATATGTACATCACAGCAATTATGCCAAATACTTTGAAATCGCTCGTATTGAATGGCTTAGAGAGGCTGGAATCTCCTATAAAGAGATGGAAGAACAAGGAGTTATGCTACCTGTAGTAAACCTTATTACTGAGTTTAAAAAACCTGCCAAATACGATGATGTTCTTACTATAAAAACTGCGATAAAACAGGTTCCAACAGCTAAGATTATTTTTAGTTACGAAATATACAATCAGAATGAGGAATTGTTAACAACTGGAGAGTCAACTTTGGTGTTTGTTGACATGAAAAAAAATAGACCAATTAAATGTCCTGAGAATATTTTAGAAATCATTTTAAATCAAAAAGATTAATCTTCTTTTTCATTTATAACTTCAACACATCTTAAATCTATAAAAGATTGAATAACGGTGTCAAAAATAGAGATTGGAGAAAGTAAAATAAATTGGCAATCTAAATACATTTCTTGATGTTGAATTTCTAAGTCATAAGTTTTAATTAACCTCATAACTTTATCAACATGTTCATAGGTACTTTTAATAGTAAAGGTCTTTTTAATTATTTTCTCCTCTATAGTTGCAACTGCCAAAGTTTCTTCTGCACAAGTTCTATATGCTTTAATCAAACCACCTACTCCTAATTTAACACCTCCAAAATAACGAACCACAATTAATAATACATTGGTTACTTCATAAGATAATAATTGCCCATATATAGACTGACCAGCAGTATTACTTGGCTCACCATCATCATTTACTCTATAAGTCAATCCATCAAAACCTAAACGATAAGCATAACACCAATGTCTAGCATCGTGATATTGTTTTTTAATATCTTCTAATTTTTCTTTTACCTCTTCTTCACTAGTCACAAAAAACAAATACCCAATAAACTTACTCCCTTTTTCTTTGTAAAGCGTAGCTTCTACAGGTTTATCTATTGTTTTATATGTTTCTATTTGTGATTTACTCATACTGCAAAATAAAGTACTATAATAGCTAAAAAAGACATCCCTAACCCTATATAATTTTGTTTACTCAATTTCTCTTGATAAAGAAATAGCCCCAAAAGTACTGAGACCAAAACAACTAATAAATTATTTACTGAAAAAATTAACGAAGTTTCATAATTGGGCTGAGACAATGCTTTTAGGAAAAAATAAATAGAAAAATAATTTGGCAAGCCTAAAACCAAACCACCAATACAACTCTTTATAGATATTTTAAGATTCTCTGTTATTTTTTTTAACAAAAGTACCATTACTCCTATCAATCCACAAAACAAAAAAAGTGAAGTAGAAAACAAATCTAAATCATCATGAGAAACATAGTATGCTTGCATATGATTGATGATTGCATCAGCCAAACCACTTCCTATAAAAATCAAAAAAGGAAAGTACCATAAACGCTTATCAAACTTTTCTATTCCTTTCTTTTTAGAAGTAAACCAAACCCCTAACAAAGCCAAACCAATCCCAAATAATTTAAGAAAACCCGCATTTTCATTATATAATACGATCCCAATGGCAATTGGAATAACCACACTCATTTTATTAGCAACAGTCATTACAGACAACCCTCCTTTTTGAGCTGTTATGGCCATTAAATTAAATGTGATAATAAATAATGTAGAAATTGACAATGCCCCCCAAACCCAAGATTGAGTGATTAGATTTGAAACCGAAAAAACCGATTTACTATGCAAACATCCTATTGAAAAAGCTACAAAATAACTCACCACAATAGCTTGTAAATTATCTAGCCGATATCTCTGAAATTCTTTAATCGTTAAAAAAACAGCGGTGGTAAAAAGAATACTTAACAGTAAATAAATCATTGCTTGTTTTTGTAGTGTTTTACAGTATTAGACCCTAATGTAAAGTTTTTTTCAACGTTTATTTTTAGTACTGGAGCACTGATTCCTGTTTTAAAATCTTTATCTCCTACAAAAACAAAAGCTTCATCCCACAAATTCTCATCAATAAAAGTATCTAACAATTGCTTACCGCCCTCTACCAAAACAGATTGTATTTTTTCTTTGTATAAAACCTCCATGATTTGAGGTAACATATTTTTAGAAAAATCTATTTTTTCATATTGAACCTTGTCACTATCAACCTCTTTTTCTGTAAATATGATTGTTTTTACTTCTCCATTGTAAAGTTCATAATTATTAGGAACTCGTAAATTTCTGTCTATTAAAATTCTTATTGGCGAAACACCTCCGTAAGACCTGGTATTTAAACTTGGATTGTCTTTTAAAGCAGTATTAGTTCCCACCATAATAGCATGTTCTTCTGCCCTGATTTGATGTACTTTTTGCTTAGACAAATCATTAGAAATCCATGTAGGTTTGGCATCATTTATATGATTAACATCTCTAACTTTATCAATAAAACCATCTTGGGTTTCTGCCCATTTTAAGATGATGTAAGGTCTTTTTTTATTGTGATATGCAAAGAATCTTTTGTGTAATTCTAAACACTCCTCTTCTAACACTCCAACATGTACTTCTCTACCCGCTTTTAATAAAATCTCAATTCCTTTACCAGCTACAGCCGCAAAAGTATCTACACAGCCAATATAGATTTTGGGAATATTTTTAGCTTCTATTAAGTTTGCACAAGGAGGAGTTTTTCCATAATGCGCACAAGGTTCTAAAGTAACGTACAAGGTAGATTTGCTCAACAAACTTTCATCAGCCACACTATTGATAGCGTTGACTTCTGCATGAGGGCCACCGTAAGCACTTGTATAACCTTCTCCTATAATTTTCCCATCACAAACAATAACTGCTCCTACACATGGATTTGGATAAGCCAATCTTGTTCCTTTTTTTGCCAAGGAAACAGCACGTTGCATGTATGTTTCGTGAGTAGAAAGCATTATTTTAAAATTTTAATTTTATCGTTGAATTGAATTGGATATTCTTTTTTTACCAAAAACTTTTTAAAAGTTGCTTTTCCATCAAACTTCACCGCTACTTCATTGGTTAAAATACTGCTTAAAATAGAATTTAATAACCCTTTTTTAGAATCAAAAATTTGACCGTAAGACAATTTAATCTCTAATGGTACTTCAAAATCTTTTCTTGATGGCACCTTTACTTCTTGATTTTTTAAATCTCCTAAATCAATATCATTCACCACTGCATGTAAATCACTCAAAGCAATTTTACCTCCCACTCTATTAGGGTTGTTAAACCTTAAACCAGCTTTTATAGTAATGGAATCATTAATAATTTTAGAAACATTTACTTTTCCTACCCCAATATATTCTGGAGCTTTTAAATTAGAACAAGAAACAGCAAAGGCTACACTAATAAAAACGAATAATAATTTTACGAACTTCATATTTGTATATTTGTACTCGCAAAAATATCAATAAATAAGCCAATTAATGACTTTACTCTCATTTAAACAAAAATTATATACTCATTTAAAAAGTCATTATCCTAATACAGAGTTAGATTCTTTTTTTAAAATTATTTTAGAAAATGTCCTTCATCTCTCTAAAATTGATTTTGCTTTAGATCCCAACAAATTCATTTCTGATGATAAAAGCATTTTAATTGATGATATTATTGCTGGTTTAGAACAACAAAAACCTATTCAGCACCTAATTGGTTTTACGGAGTTTATGGATTTAAAATTTATAGTAAATGAACATGTTTTAATTCCAAGACCAGAAACAGAGGAGTTGATTTATTGGATGTTAAATGATTTTTCTAACATCCAAAACATAGATGTTTTAGATATAGGAACAGGGTCTGGATGTATTCCTATTACTTTGGCTAAAAATTTAAACAATGCCAATGTAAATACAATTGACATATCTACTAAAGCCATACAAACAGCTAAAGAGAATGCTAAGGAAAATAAAGTCAGCATCAACTTTATCCATCAAGATATTTTACAAGCTACAAAACTCCCTCAGCAATATGATGTAATTGTAAGCAACCCTCCTTATGTTAGAAATCTTGAAAAACAAGAAATGCAAAAAAATGTATTAGATTTTGAACCTCATTTGGCTTTGTTTGTAGCTGATGATAATCCTTTAATCTTTTACAAAAAAATAGCTGAGTTGGCCAAAGTATCATTAAAACCTAACGGAGCTTTGTATTACGAAATCAATCAATATCTAGGACAAGAAACGGTTGAATTATTAAAAAACATCGGATTTAAAAACATCGAACTAAAAAAAGATATGTTTGGGAATGACAGAATGATTAAAGCTTCTTTTTAGTAATAAAGTAGTCAGTACAAAGTATTAAGCAAACACATACAAACTGAGTACTCAATACTTTGTACTTGACACTTTTCACTTTAAACTTTTCACTTTATCACTCTTTAGTTTACTTTTGCAAAAAACTTTCACATGCGTATAGACATTATTACCGTATCGCCAGAATTAATCACAAGTCCTTTTGAACACTCTATTATGAAAAGAGCACAGGAAAAAGGATTGGCAGAAGTTCACTTTCATAATTTAAGAGATTATGCCATTAATGATTACGGTAAAATTGATGACATGCAATTTGGTGGTGGTGCCGGAATGGTGTTGATGATAGAACCTATTGATGCATGCATCAGTAAACTAAAAGCGGAAAGAGAATATGATGAAATTATTTATATGACTCCAGATGCACCGACTCTGAATCAACGCACTGCCAACACCCTTTCTTTAAAAGAAAACATGATTATTTTATGTGGACATTACAAAGGTGTGGATCAACGAGTAAGAGATCTATTTATCACCAAAGAAATATCTATAGGAGATTATGTATTGAGTGGTGGTGAATTAGGTGCTGCGGTTTTATGCGATACTATTCTTAGGTTAATTCCAGGAGTTTTAGGAGATGAAACCTCTGCTTTAACAGATTCTTTTCAAGATGATTTATTATCACCTCCAGTATATACTAGACCTGCAGATTACAAAGGACATAAAGTTCCAGAAGTACTTACTAGCGGGAACTTTCCTAAAATTGAAGAATGGAGAGCAGATAAAGCTTATGAACTTACAGAAAGAGTAAGACCCGATTTATTAGAAGATTAACATCAGAAAATCAAATAATTAGACAAAAACAAGTTTTCAAAAAAATATTTTAAATTTTAATTGATATATAAATTATAGTTATTATTTTTGCAGTCCTGAATTAACCTCTGACGATACTCGTGAATGTTGTTTCAGATTACAACCATTATAAAATATATACAATGGAATCTTTAGTAAAATTTGTACAAGACGAGTTTGTAGCAAAAAAAGAATTACCAAACTTTAAAGCCGGAGACACAATTACTGTGTATTACGAAATTAAAGAAGGGGCTAAAACAAGAACACAGTTCTTTAAGGGTGTAGTCATCCAAAGAAGAGGAAGTGGAGCATCAGAAACATTTACAATTCGTAAAATGTCTGGAACTGTTGGTGTAGAGCGTATCTTCCCAATTAACTTACCAGCTATTCAAAAAATCGAATTGAACAAACAAGGTAAAGTTCGTAGAGCTAGAATTTACTACTTTAAAGAACTTACTGGTAAAAAAGCAAGAATTAAAGAAGTTAGACGTAAATAATCTCTTTACTTTCTTAACATTTAAAAAGCTCAATACTATTTGTATTGAGCTTTTTTCATGCGAAAAATAGCACAGTTACACAAAAGATGTTATGTTTTTAACACCCTGTAAAAAAAGATAATATTATTAGTACATTTGCAAAACTTTGTAAACTTAAAAGTTTATAAATTGTAAGAAACTCATTCAATAAAATTTAAAGAATTAAAATGGCAACAGAAAATTCAAAAATCATTTATACACTTACGGACGAAGCTCCAGCTTTGGCTACGTATTCATTATTACCAATCATTAAAGCTTTTACTAGCAAGGCTGGTATTGAGGTAGAAACTAGAGATATTTCTTTAGCTGGAAGGATTTTAGCAAACTTCCCTGAATACTTAACTGATGATCAAAAAATTTCTGATGCTTTGGCTGAATTAGGAGAATTAGCTAAAACTCCTGAAGCAAATATTATCAAATTACCTAATATTTCTGCTTCAATTCCTCAGTTACAAGCGGCTATTAAAGAATTACAAGATAAAGGATTTAACATTCCTAACTTTCCATCTAACCCATCTACAGAAGAAGAAAAAGCAATCAAGGCTCAATATTCTAAAGTATTAGGATCTGCAGTAAACCCTGTATTAAGAGAAGGAAACTCTGACCGTAGAGCTCCTAAAGCTGTTAAAAACTACGCTAAGAAAAACCCACACTCTATGGGTAAATGGGAAAAAGACTCTAAAACTCACGTAGCTTCTATGGAGGCTAATGATTTTTACGGTTCTGAAAAATCTACTACTATTGAAAATGCTACAGAGTTTAAAATTACTTTTAACGGATCTGACTTAAAAGGATTTGCTCCTTTACAAGCAGGTGAAGTAATTGACTGTTCTGTAATGAGTATTAACTCATTAAAAGAATATGCTGCAAAAGAAATTGCAGATGCAAAAGCTAACGGTGTATTGTTATCACTACACATGAAAGCAACCATGATGAAGGTTTCTGACCCAATCATTTTTGGTGCTATTGTAGAAGTTTTCTACAAAGATGTTTTTGAAAAATACGCTGATTTATTTGCTGAATTAGGAGTTACTGCAACCAATGGTTTAGGAGACGTGTATGCTAAAATTGCTGGACATGCTAAAGAAGCAGAAGTAAAAGCTGCTATTGAGGCTGTTTACACAACTGCTCCTGATGTAGCTATGGTAAACTCAGACAAAGGAATTACAAACTTACACGTACCTTCTGATGTAATTGTTGATGCATCTATGCCTGCTATGATTAGAACTTCTGGTCAAATGTGGAACAAAGACGGAAAACAACAAGATACTAAAGCTTTAATTCCAGATAGATGTTATGCTGGAGTTTTCCAAGCAACTATCGATTTCTGTAAAGAACACGGTGCTTTTGACCCAACTACTATGGGAACGACTCCTAACGTAGGATTGATGGCTCAAAAAGCTGAAGAATATGGTTCTCACGACAAAACTTTCCAATTAGAAGAAGCTGGAACTGTAGAAGTTGTAGATAGAAACGGAAATGTGTTATTATCTCAAGATGTACAAGCTGGTGATGTTTTCAGAATGTGTCAAGTAAAAGATGCTCCTATTCAAGACTGGGTAAAATTAGCTGTTAACAGAGCAACTGCAACAGGTGACCCTGCTGTATTCTGGTTAGACGAAAACAGATCTCACGATGCTGAAATTATCAAAAAAGTAAACAAATATTTAGGAGACCACAATACTGATGGATTAGAAATTTTAATCAAATCTCCTATTGAAGCAACTAAATATACATTAGAAAGAGTAAAAGCTGGATTAGATACTATTTCTGTAACAGGAAACGTATTACGTGATTACTTAACAGATTTATTCCCTATTTTAGAATTAGGAACTTCAGCTAAAATGTTATCTATTGTACCATTAATGAATGGAGGTGGATTGTTTGAAACTGGTGCAGGAGGATCTGCTCCAAAACACGTTCAACAATTAATTGAAGAAAACTACTTACGTTGGGATTCATTAGGTGAATTCTTAGCTTTGGCAGTTTCTTTAGAACACTTAAGTGGAAGATATAACAATGCACAAGCTCAAGTATTAGCAGATACTTTAGATGCAGCTACTGGTCAATTCTTAGACAATGACAAATCTCCTACTCGTAGAGTTGGTGGTATTGACAACAGAGGTTCTCACTTCTACTTAGCATTGTACTGGGCACAAGAATTAGCTTCTCAAGATAAAGATGCTCAATTAAAAGCAATTTTTACTCCAGTTGCTGAAGCTATGGCTAAAAACGAAGCAAAAATTGTTGAAGAAATGATTTCTGCACAAGGTAAGGCTGTAAATATTGGTGGTTACTACAAATTAGATCAAGAGTTAACTTTTGATGTAATGAGAGTTAGTAAAACTTTGAACACTATTATTGATGGAATAGCTTAATTGATTCCAACTTTTATAAATTAAAAAGGATAAGATTTTTACAATCTTATCCTTTTTTTATGTGTATTATTTTCTACTTAAAAATGTTAAATGGTTTCTAGGTCACCTCATATTTTATTCTAAACCTTACAACACCAGTGGTTTGTTTATTTGTAAATATTTCCACAATTAAATATAACCTTACCTTTTAGATGATAATTAGTAGAAAACGGACTCTTGTCTTAAAATAATAAATAAGGGACTTAAATATCTTACAATATTTAAGCCCCTTATATTATACAATTAGGAAAAGTTATTACTCTTTTATTTTATCCATCTAGGATCTCCTATTAAATTGTCTTTTATTGTTTGATTTCCAATAGTAAAATCTCCATTTAAAGGATCTGCATATTCAGGATCTAATTGTGTACCAGACCCATCAAATACAGTCTGACTAGGATTAAAGAATCCGTCAGCATTAAAATAATTGTTATTACTAAAAGTAACTGTATCATCTGTTCTACTTTGATCAGAATATCCTTCAGAACCAGTATCGGTTATCAAAGTATTTTGTACAATAATGTCATTTGTCTGGAATCTAACATACAACACTCTTTTGCTTGATGAATCACAACATCCATACAACGTGCTATTTTCTAATAAAACATTACAAACCAAACCATTTTGAGTTGAAGTACCTGAATCATCAATTCTAAAGAAATCACGACCTGGAGCACAATTATTAAATGTACTTGTTCTTACCGCTACATTAAACACATCTGAATTTCTAAAATCAATAAAGTCTCCTCCGTTAGTTACAACATTTGTAACAATACAGTTTTCTACAGTTACGGATTGTACTATTGCATCAGTAGTGTTACCTGCTATAAATGAGCGATCAAAATCATGAACTGTACATCCTTTAATTAAAAGTGAATTATAGTTTCCAGCTCCTGTATATCTCACAACATCTTGTATTGTAGTTAAACCATTTAGATCTAAGTCTATTAAATTAACATCCGTAGCACCTGCTTCAATTTCAAAATTAATACTTAACTGAGGCTTAAAGTCTGTCTTTAATCCTCTAATGGTAATAGATTTATCTAAAGTAATTGTTCCTGTTTGTGCAGTAAAATCTCCTTGATCTATTAATATAATCTCTCCATCTTGAGCATTATTAAGTATTTGAATTAAATCATCTGTTGTAGAAACTAGAGTATTATTACCTACAGCAACTCCTGTTGTAATTTCAGCAAACCCTCTTTGTTTTGCGTTGTTATACAAAGTAGCTTCATAATCCGTTTCAGATGTTAACCCCGTTACATTAGCAACTCCATCTATTTTTTCCTGAGCAGTAATGTCATGTCTAACATCTCCTGGTTGTAATATAAAATGAGTTACGTTTAACCCTGCTTCCCATCTTAAAGTTACATTATCATCATCAGCATCACCAAGTTCATATGGTAACATAATTTGCTCAGACAATGTTGTAAACTCTCCTAAAGCCCAAGAAGAATCATCTAACTCCCTAGCACTTTTTGCTTTAACTCTTACAGAATAAACTGTTTCTCCTTCTAACCTCACCGTAATTGGTAATTCTTCTGCCGTAACCTCTACAGTTTCGTAAATAGTTGTAAAATCTGGATCATCTGCACTAAATTCAACTATATAACTATCTGTATTTTCATCTACAGTCCAACTCATTTCAACATAAGTTTGATTTCGTACAATTGTACTAAGACTTACTGGTGCAAACTCTCTTGAGATAGACAAACTTTCTACTACTTCTTCATCGTAACTACAGCTAGCTACCATAAAGATCAAGAGTGCTACTAACCCTTTATATATATATTTTGTTTTCATAAATATCGTTTTTAATTTTTTTAAATTCTAATAACCATAATCGTTTAACAATTGATTATTACTACCATCAATAAACACTTGCCAAATTGGCCAGAATTGTCTTTCATCAGGATTTACTCCTACTTTATATATAGAGTTAATAGTAGTATCCTCTAAAGCATCCCATGATTTTGTAGAATAATCTACTCCAGGGTTTGTGGTCTCACCTCTGTTTAGTCCATAAACATCTAATGTTTCTCCATCAGCTTCATATTTATAATATAAAGTAGTTGGTACATCTGCATAATCTCCTGAACGGTTCATAAAATCTGTCATCTTAGTTTTTGCTTCATCTAACTTAGACTTTAACAAGTTCCAACGAATAAGATTTTGTTTACGTTCCATTTCTCCTGTAAATTCTAATTTATGTTCATCAACAATTGCATTAAACATATCTGCTTTGGTAGACAAATTGTCTACATATGCATCAACTTTTGTAGCGTGTGCACTTGTAGGAAAAGCTCTTCTACGAATTTCTTTTAAATAAGGTGCAGCTGCTTGTGGCCCTGTTAATTCGTTTGCTGCCTCGGCTGCAATTAACAATACTTCTGCATAACGCATATAAACTTTATTAACTCCATCATCATTAGTAGAAGTCACATATCTATCCATCCACTCATAACGATACTTCCCAAAATACCATGTATCTGAAGCTGTTAACTCTTGTTTAGAAATACCATTAACAGCTGTTGCCCATTCATAAGGTACGCAAGTAACATCACGTCTGGTATCTTCTTCATCATAGTCATAAAAAACTGTTGGAACTGGCCCTGCAATTCCTCCTCTACCTTGACCTGTGTACTGATCTACGCTACGGTGTCTTACAGCAAAAGAGAACAAAACTCTACCACGACCATCTGCAAAAGGAATTTCCCAAAGAGACTCTCCTCCTGCTGTTACAATTTCTTTATTGTAATTTTTCCAAAATTGCTCAAACGAAGGATTTAATGAAGCTTTACCACTTTGAATTACATCTGTAGCCTCACTTAAAGCTAATGCATACATGTTATCAACAGATAAATCTGGATCACTACTTCTTCTAATACCATCAGGGTATTGCTGAAAACCACTAGCAATCATAGCTAAACGAGCTCTGAATCCTTTTACAAAAGCTTTGTTAATTTTTTCTACAGTAGACGTTACTGTAGTTTCATTTGGCCATGGCACCAATGTAGCTGCTTCACCTAAATCAGCAATAATTTGCTTATAAATTATATCTCTATTAGATTTTGCTAAATAAATTGTTTCTGAAGTAATAGGTTCAAAACGAGCAGGGACATCTCCCCAAGCTTTCATTAAATCTGCATAATATATAGCACGCAAAGTTAATGCCTCTCCTAATATTTGTCCTAACTCTGTTCCTGGTTGTGGATCTCCATAAGCTCGTAATCCACGAATACAAATATTTGCACGCTCTATACCAGAATACATCATAGCCCAAGCATTATTTGTTGAGTTCATTTGTGTATTATTAGGTTTCGCATCGTATATCATTAACTCTCCTTGAGAGCTACCAGCAGCATCAGAACTAAAGTTATATTCTACATCTGTATTAAATCCATAAAAAGGAATAAATCTACCTCTATATGAGTTTGTTTGCCCCATGGGTTCTAAAATTCCATCAATGGCTCCTCTTGCCAATCCTGGTGTAGAGAAAATAATAGATTCATCTAACGTAGATTTGGTTGGAGCTTCTAAAAAATCAGAAGTATCGTCTTGACAAGCTGTAAACAACCCAGCAATCATAACTCCTGAAATTATTGTTTTAATTATATTTTTCATTTTGTAAAGAATTAGTGATTAAAAATTAAGGTTTAAACCAAAAATTAACGATCTACTTCTTGGGAATGGAGAGTAATCTGTTCCAGGTGTCAATGGTGTATTTCTTCTAGTAGAAACTTCAGGATCTGGACCAGAATAATTAGTCAACACAAATACATTATTTGTTGTTGCATATACACGTAACTTAGAAATTCCCATTTTAGAAAGTTTTGCTTCAGGTATAGTGTACCCTAATGTAATGGTATTTAATCTTAAGAAAGAACCATCTTCTACAGCCCAGTCACTAAATACATTTCTTTGCATATAAGGAGACCACATTGTAGTGTTTTCATTCATAGCTGCTAATTGAGTAGGGTCTGTAACCAACTGACCTGTAGCTGCATCTAAATTAGTCCATCTATTACCACTAGCCATAATATTGCTTAAATTTCTATATTGACCATTTTCTGTAGCAGTTGCATATTCAATTTTACTAGCATTGTAAATATCATTACCAATACTAAAGTTAAATATAGCTGCTAAATCAAATCCATAAGCATTGGCATTCATTGTAAAACCTCCTGTAAAATCTGGATTGGCATCTCCTATGATTGCATTATCATTTATATCTACAATACCATCCGGCACACCATTAGGACCGCTTACATCTTTTAATTTCATAGTACCTGGCATTACATTACCAACTACTGCTGATGCATCTGCAATTCCTGATTTTAAAGTATAAGTACTTGTTGCAGCATCATAATCAAAATCTGAAACTTCATAACGTCCATCATTTTGATACCCATACATAGCTCCTAAAGACTGTCCTACGTTCACAACATAATCATTCCCAATTTGGGTAGAAGCCCAACTTGTAGCCTGACCAAAATCATCCATTACTCCTAAAGAATTGATTTTGTTTTTATTCATGGCAACATTTAACCCAAAACTTAATCCATAATCTTTATCGCTTAAAACAACTGCATTAAAAGATGCTTCAAGTCCTGAATTTTGAACCTCTCCCATATTTCTGTACTGAGAAGTATACCCTGTACCTGGTGTAGGAAAGTTAATTAATAAGTCTTTGGTTATGTTTTTATAAGCTTCTAAAGACCCTGTTAAACGGTTATTAAAAAACCCAAAATCTAAACCTACGTTTTGTGTTACGGTAGTTTCCCATTTTAAATCTGGGTTAGCCAAAGTTGATGAAGCTGCCCAGTAATTGCTTACTCCATTTAAATAAGTAGTTGTTCTTGATTGGAAAGTTTGTACTTGTTGACCTGAAGGAATATTATTGTTTCCTGACTGACCATAACTTACTCTTAATTTTAATGCATTTAAGAAATCTGAATCTTTCAAGAATTCTTCTTCTGTAATTTTCCAAGCAACAGCTGCTGACGGAAAATACCCCCATTGATTGTCTCCTAAAAATTTACTAGATCCATCGGCACGGTAAGTAGCTGTTAATAAATAACGATCTTTAAAACCATAATTAACACGACCAAAAAATGATAGTAGCTTATCGTCTGGACTGTAATTATTATCTATAGAAACTGGTGTTCCTTGCGTTGTTAAACTTTTAGTAGTTTCGAAATCGAAAAACTTAGGATACCCTTGAATAGTATTTGTTACTTCATTACTTTTTGAAATAATCATTTCCTCTCCAACTAATAATTTTAAACTATGGTCATCTCCTAAAACATTTTTAAAGTCATAATTTAAAGTATTTGCATTTCTGAAACGATCTCTTTTTCTATCAGAAAAAACCAATGCTGGCATTCCTTGATTTTCTGCTGCTGCGTTATTACTTACATAATAAGTAGAACGTCCGTAATAACGATAATCTAAATCATTATAATTATCTAATCCTAAACTCGTTTGAAAGCTTAAATTATCTACAATCTCCCAATCAAGCTTTCCTAATAAGTTATAGTTTTTTCTTTGCTTTTCTCTTTGATTATCTGCCAAAACTACCAAAGGATTGATTAAATCATTAGACAAAGCATCATCCGTATTACTTGTGGTCAAACCTGAAATAGGAATAGGAGAATATAAGACTGTTTGTTTATAACGAGAATCTCTAGGAGTACTTCCTTCTGACTGCTCTGCACCCGTACCATTCTCAATTCCAGTATCTGCATAACGAATGGTAAAAGCCAAGTCAACTTTATCATTTATTTTACTTTTTAAAGCCAACGATAAGTTATCTCTTTTAAACTTAGAACCAACCATAATTGATTTTTCATCATAATGAGCATAATTAAAATTATAGTTAAACTTATCAGTACCTCCACGAACAGATAAATCACGACTGTTTACTTCTCCCATCTGACCATACATTTGTTTTTGCCAATTATTTCCTTTTTGACCGTTGTATTGATCACGATCTTGCCAAAGTCCAAAATAATCTGTGTAAGATTGTAAATAACCAAACTCACCTGGACTTTTAGGATCTGTAAGCAATGCATATTCATATTGCCAACTTACATAATCTTCGGGAGCTAAAACACCAACGGTGTTTGCTATGGTTTTTACTCCATAAAATGCATTAAGATTTGTTGTTATTTTACCATTTTTACCGCTTTTTGTAGTTACAATAATTACTCCGTTAGCTCCTCTAGAACCATAAATAGCGGTTGAAGAAGCATCTTTTAACACTGTAATATTTTCAATATTAGATGGAGCAACATCACTAATACTATTTACAGGAAAACCATCAACAATAACCAATGGAGAAGCATCTTGAGTTAAAGAACCACCTCCACGAACTCTAATATTGATTTCTGAATCTGGAGAACCATCTGTTGATGTTACCTGTACCCCTGCCATACGACCTTGTAACGCCTCAGCAACATTAGAAACTGGTCTTTCTCTTAATTCATCACCTCCTAAGGTAACCACAGAACCTGTTAAATCAGATTTTTTAGTGGTTCCATATCCAATTACTACAACTTCGTCTAACTGGTATTGATCTGGTGCTAGGCCTAAGTTAACCACCTTACGATCTCCCACTATAACTTCTTGAGTAACATACCCTACATATGAAAACACTAAAGTTGGATTTGCAGTTGTTGCCTCAATAGCATAATTACCATCAAAATCTGTTAAAGTCCCTGTAGTAGTCCCTTTAACCATTACAGTTGCCCCCGCCAATGGTAAATCCATATCAGTAGCTTTAACTGTACCTGAAATCGTTTTGCTTTGTGCATTCATTTCATTTACTGAAAACAAAAGAACTAGTGTTAAAAAACATACACCTGTTTTATTTAAAGTAAATTTTTTCTTTTTTCTCACCTTCAGCAAGAAAAATAAATAGTTTGAAAAATAATAGTTTAGCATAAATGATTGTTTAAATAAATTAATATTTGTTTTAATGATTTTATAAGTAGTGATTAGTTAAAAAAACACTGTAGTTTTTAAAAACTACACAATACTCAATGCAATCGATTACGAAAATATCAAAACACAACATTAAGGACTATTAAATTTTAATCAAATACTTTCAAATTTTAAACATTCAACCTAAAATGCTGATATTTTGATACTTTTACACTAGTTAAGTTACTAATAATTAAACAAAAAGCAATTAAAATAATGAAATTAACTATTATAATAGTTTGTAAACAACCATCTCTACAATCCTCATTAAACCATGTATTTTATAAAAATTTGTAAAAAAAATTAAAGTCATATATGCTTAATACATTATTTAATAATCTAAAAAATTGACTGCAAACAAAGAACAAAAAAACCTCTATATTTCCATTCAAGAGCTATAGAGGGTATTACTTAAACAAGTAAGATATTAATTATGTTTTATATATTCTGAAGGAGAAATATTATACTTTTCTTTAAAACAAGTACTAAAATAACCTGCACTATTAAAGCCAACATCAAAAGCTACTTCTGAAATGTTTTTTTCTCCAGCATCTAACATTTGTTTGGCTCTTTTTAACCTCATATCTCTAACAAACTCAACAGCAGTCATATTGGTTAAACTTTTAAATTTTCTATTAAAAGTTGCTCTGCGCATGTTTATGGATTTTGCAAAAGACTCTATTTTAAAATCTGGATTAATCATTTCAGCCTCTACTACAGCTATAATATCTTTTAAGAATGCTTCATCTTTAGTAGTTACCACTATTTCACTTGGTGATAACTCTACAGTTTTAGTATCAGCCACTAAAGATTCAAATATTTTTTTTCTTTTCTGTATTAAATTATCAACAGAAGCTATTAAAAAATTAGTATCGAATGGCTTGGTAATATAATAATCTGCTCCGTAATTAAGTGCTTCAATTTTACTATCAACAGTAGATTTAGCTGTTAATAACACTATTGGTATATGACTTGTGGTATCATTGTTTTTAAGCTTATCTAAAAACTCAATTCCATCCATTACAGGCATCATAATATCACTTAAGATTAAATCTGGTATGTGAGCAATGGCTTTTTCTAAACCATCTTTTCCGTTACTAGCTCTAATAATTTTATAGGTTTTCTTTAATTGATTTGATAAAAACCTCCTTAATTCGTTATTATCTTCAACAATAAGTACCGTTGGTAAATTTTGTTTTATTTCATCCTCTTCTTGATGTTGAGTTTTAGATATATTAAGATCTGCAACAGTCTTCTTTTTTTCTTCTATTTTAATAGGATATGATGTTGTTAACTTAGTAAGTCTCTCGGTTTCCTCCTCCTTAATAGAATTCATTTTTATGGTTACCGTAAGTCCTTCATCCACATTATTACTTGCATATATTTTACCATTATGTAGCTTTACATATTCTTTACACAATGCCAAACCAATTCCGGTTCCTTCTATATACTCAACTTTATTACCTTCTCCTTCATAATACAGCTTAAATATTTCTTTTAATTTATCGCTCTCAACCCCAATACCTTGATCTATTACTTTTATAACAAAAGAATCATCTTCATTTTTAATAATTTCTACGGTTATGGTTTTGTTTTCAGGAGAAAATTTAAAAGCGTTTGAAAGTAAATTATATATAACAATGTCAATTTTTTTATCATCAACTTTTACAAAAAACTTATCTGTATTAGAAACTATTTTTAACTCTATATTTTTTTCGTATGCAGCTTCAGAAAACAAAGAGGCTATTTGATTTACAAATGAAATCAATTCTATTCTTTTAGGGCTTAATTTTGCTTTTCCGCTCTGTACCTTTCTAAAATCTAACAATTGATTTACAAAACGAACCATTCTGCTAGTATTTTTACGTACCACTTCCATGTATTCATTCCCCCTTGCCGATAAATTTTCGTTCAAGGCTATTTCTTCAATTGGATTTACAATTAACGTTAACGGAGTTCTTAACTCATGTGAAATATTAGTGAAAAAATTTAATTTTAATTCTGTTAATTGATGTTCTACTGCTACTTTATTTCTCAATCGAATCATAGAAAAAGCAATTCTCCTAATCACTTCTAACAACAAAACTATACATACAAAATAGATAAAATATGCCCAGTTGGTTTTCCAAAAAGGAGGTGTAATTGTTATTACTATAGTTTTATATGGAATATTTAAATATAATTCATCATTTAAACACTTTACCTCAAAAACATATTTTCCTGGTGCTAAATTGGTATATGTTGCTTTTTTTTGGTTTTTAACATTGTGCCATACTTTATCTAAACCATTTAAACGATAAGCATAAATTTGCTTGTTGTTTGATCTATAATCTAATACCTGATAATTGATTCCAATAGTATTTTGTGTATAGTCTAACGTTATTTTATTGTTATAATTTATATTTTGTTTTAACGGGGATTTATCTGATATAATATCTACTTCTTGGTTATTAATATCTAGCTTAGTAAAACCAATATCTGCATTTATTTTATCATCCATGATATCATCTGGATTAAATTCTATATAACCTTTTACACAACCAAATAATAAGTGATTGTTAGGAAGTTTTACACTAGAACTTTCTGAAAAAGACGTTTTATACAAACCATCATAGGAATCATAATTTCTAAAAGAATAATCATATAAATTTAGTTTTGTTATTCCGTTTTCTGTAGTTAACCATAAGTTTTTATGATTATCTTCAATCATGCTTAAAATAAAATCACTAGACAATCCCTGCTTGGTGGTGTATGTTTTAAACGTTAAAGAATCTCCTTGGTTAATTACTTTACTTAAACCTCCTCCTGAGGTAGACAGCCACATGTTAGCATCAGAATCTTTATAAAAGAACAACACATCATTACTAGGTAGGCTTGTTATATCTTCTGAAATATTATGATAATAATCAAAATTTAAACTATCATAATTATCACTTTTGGGATTAGTAACTAGTAGACCATTTGTGGTAGCAATCCAAATTCTACCTTTATTATCTTCACTTATATACCTTACTTTATTACAAGTACTATAAGGGTAATTGATTAAACTATTTCTTATATTTTTAAAAATAATTTTTCCATTTCTTTCAACTATAACATTAATTCCACTACCGTAATTCCCTACCCAAATATTATTATTACTATCTTCAAAAACAGTATATATTCTATTTCCGCTAATACTATTGATATCATGTTGGTTATGAACAAAATGAGTTATTTTATATTTAGACCTACTAATATTCAAAGGTTCTGCTTTGTATAAACCATTTCCTTTGGTACCTATCCACACGTTTCCCTTACTATCTTCAAACAAATTATATATTAACTGTATTCCCTCTTTAGGCCAATTAACAAATAGATTTTTTATTTCATTATTGTTTTTTTTAATAATTAGTTTATTTGACTTTGCAGCTAACCACAACCTTCCTTTAGAATCGCTTAAAACTCCTCTTATTTCGTTATCAGATTTATTATCCGTTTTTTCAAACAACAAATGATGCTTAAAATAATCTTTTTGAAAAATAACTTTATCTATACCTCCATCATTAGTAACTAACCATAAAATACCTGTAGAATCTAAATACCTTGCAGTAATGATGTTAGAATTTAAATAATTGGTCTCTCCGTTTTTGTTATAGAAGTGATGTATATTATCCAGCGATTCATCATAATATCCAAACCCACCACCTTTCATCCTTACCCAAAGTCTATTATATTTATCTTCAAAAACATCATAACTTTTTTCGTAAATCTGAAATGTAGCATCGTTCTTTTGAGTATACGTTTTAAATGTTTCTTTTTGAGGATCAAACTTTATTACACCATTTACCTCTGGCTCTATCCACAATAACCCTCTAGTGTCTTCAAAAATGCTGTAAAAAGATTCTTCTTTTAATTGATATTGATTTTCTATCTCTAAAGTAGAGGCATTTACTTTTATTATTTGACCTGTGGATGTAGTTACATATACAACGTTTACTTTTTTAGAAACACGTACCCCTCTTAAACTGTTTTTAGAGATTATTTGTTGATAAAACTTTTTTAACACTTTATCATAATAAATTAAAACTCCCTCTCTTGTAGTAAACCAAACTTTGTTTTGCCCCTCATCTATCCCCGTAAATTCTAAATCAACAAAATTATTATCAAATTCAAATACTCCTTTTTTATTTTTTTTAAAAAACGAAAGTCCTTTAGAAGTTCCAATCCATACACTTTCATCATCTTGTTCATAAACAAAATGAATATCATTAGATTTTAATTGATAATTTTTATCTGCATTTTCACTATAATGAGTTGTTTTAAAATTTATAGAATCTTTATAGCTAATTAAATATACACCATGTTTTTCGGTGGTTAACCATACATTTTTACTATAAGGGTAAATTCTTAAAAAATTATGTTTATGGGTATCTATAGAGTCTGATAAAGCTATAAAGACTTCCTTTTTTTTATTAAAACGGTATATTTGGTCATCATCAGCCTTAATCCATAAATATCCTAAATAATCTTCTTTTACTTTGTTTACTCTGTTATTTGCTAACTTACTACTATACCCTGGTCTGGCTTTGTAATTAATAAAATTACTACCATCGAACCTATTAAGTCCATCCCAACTACCAAACCACATAAAACCATCTTTTCCTTTAATGATATCCATAATACCATCATGAGAAAGACCATTTTCTGTAGAATAGTTTTCTACAATACATTTAACTTGCGCTTGTGTGCTAATAGTAAAAAACACAACTAAAACAATAAAGTATTTTTTCTTGATGAATTGAAACATTTATATAGTTTAAAAAAAGTTACAGCCAAATTAACAAATTAGCATTTTTATAACACTTAATTTTATTGTTTATTCAAAAAAAATCAATCAAAAAAACAGCAAACAATTAATATTTAATTACTTACTGTTTTAAATAGAATCATAATTATAAAACCATTCAATAAAATTACCTACTGCTCTCCTGGCTCCCAATTCTTAAATATATTTTTAATTGTATACAAATTCACCTGTTCTTTTGTTAACTGATAAGACCACAAAACACGATTGTTAGAAGCTCCTTTTCCAGAAGATTGATATTCTGCATAAAAACTAGTTTTTTCCGCTTCTTTTTTTCCCCAATTATGCCATCCTTCTGCTTTTATATGAGCTCCCATACTACAATTAACAAAAACTGTTTGTGCATAATTCCTCCAAGGTCTCCCTAAATAAACACTATTTTTAGGAGCATTACCCGTTAATTTACAGTTTATAAAAACTAAACCATTATTAGCCCCTTCATTTGTGGAAGCTGCAGTAATATAACTCCCTCCTTTTTTAGAGTAAATTTCGCAATCTTTAAAAACAGCCGTGGACCATCCGAAAATAAAATCTGTAGTTCCTTCTATATAACAATCTTTATAATATTGTCTAGAGTTTTCCCCATGTACATATAACGTATCTTGAAACCCTAAAAATTTACAATTTTCAAAAAACACCATATCACCATCTACACGTACAGCAACAGCTTGCCCTACAGCCCCTGATGAGTTTTCAAATGTTATGTTTTTAGCCTTAAATCCATCTCCAAAAACATAAAAAGATGTAGATCCTGTGGTTCCTTTTTCTTCACCAAAGCTATTGTGCTTACTAGCATAATCATCATAAGTTAAAACAACTCCCTCAACACTTTCACCTATAAATGTAACATTTGTTTTAGATGTTGGTAAAATCAATTTTTCTTTATAAACACCATTTTTTATAAAAATAACAGTTTCTTCTTTTCTAAAATCTGGCACTTTTAAAATGGCTTGCTGAACTGTAGTAAAATCTCCTAAATTGTCTTGAGATACGATAAAATCTGGTTTTATCTTTTGAGCTATGCCTTGAAAAACTCCAAAACAAATAAAAAAAACAATAAATACTGTGCGATAAATAATTAACCTCATTCTTTATTTTTTAATTCTAAAATAATCTATATCGGCATAACCACCACGTTTTCCGTTTGGAGTACTAATACTAAACAATCCTACCTTAGCTCCAATCCACTTACCAACTCTTGCTTTAAATGGTTCTCCTATTTTATTGAATCGTTTTCCGTTTTCGCTATAACTAAACTGACACATAGCATCTGGAGCAACAACCTCTACTCTTATATAAACTTGATTACTTTTTAATTTTATTTCTTCGTTTAAAACTTCATCAACACCTCTATCTGCGTTTATTGCTTGCGTTTGTTGTAGGTAATAATTCCCGTCTTTTTCGGTAATTGTTGCCGTTGCATAGTCTCTTCCCATAACTATTAAACCTGCTTTTCTAGGTTCTTTGGCATCTTCTGGAACTAATGTTATTTTAGTATCCGCTGTAAATGTTGGTGCAGGGAATTTTTGCAATAATAAATTAGGCACATCCCATAAGTTTTTAGTGACTTCAGGAGTTTTTATACTAAACAATCTTAAATAATCTTTTCCAGGTAATTTTGCGTACCATAAAATATTAGGATTGGCATTCCATTGCCATTGCACTCCAATATCATTTTCAGTAAATTCATCAGTTTCTTTAGGAGTAACAACCGCATAACGTTTACCTACATTTGGTTTTTTATGGACTAATACAGGCTCTCCTATTCCATTTCCATTGTTGTCTTTCCCCATGACTGGCCAATCGTTTTTCCAATCCATAGACTGTAAGTGTACAATTCTACCATAAGCATCTACATCTTGAAAATGATAAAACCAATCTTCTCCTTGTGGAGTTTCAACCCATGCTCCTTGGTGTGGACCATTAATTGCCGTAGTTCCTTGTTCTAAAACAATTTTTTCATCGTAAGGTCCATAAATATTTTTAGATCTTAAAATCAATTGCCAACCGGTTGCTACCCCTCCTGCAGGGGCAAAAATGTAATAATAACCATTTCGTTTGTACATTTTTGTTCCTTCCACTGTAGGATGATCTTCGTGACCATCAAACACATGACGTCCTCTATCTAAAACTTTAGTTCCATCAGGACTTAGTTTAAACATGGTTATAATACTTTTAACCCCAGCTCTACTTCCTGCCCAAGCTATAGACAAATAAGCATTTCCATCATCATCCCATAATGGACTAGGGTCAATTGCTCCTTTGGCTTCCATCACCAAAACAGGATCTTCCCATTTTCCTGCAGGATCTTTGGTTTTTACCATGTAAATTCCAAAATCTGGATCTCCCCAATAGATATAAAACTCGTTATTATGATATCTAATACTTGGTGCCCAAACCCCATTTCCGTGTTGGGGTGTGTTAAAATGTGTTATTGGAACTTGCAAAGGCAACGCATAGTTGATCAACTCCCAATTTACCATGTCTTTTGAATGTAAAATTGGCAAACCTGGTGCTGCATTAAAACTAGAAGCAGTCATATAATAATCATCTCCTGCTCTGGTAACATCAGGGTCTGAATAATCTGCATGAAGAATTGGGTTTTTATATGTTCCATCTCCTTGATCTGCCACCCAAACTTGTGAGGTGTATATTTTTTCTTCTTGAGAAAAACAAATACTATTCATCAATAAAAAGGTAAACAAGCATATTTTTTTCATATTCTATAGGTATATCATCTATTTATCTAACTCCAAACTAGCCAAAATAAAGGCTCCCGTTCCTTTAGGATCGTTGGCTCTAATTTCTTCATTTACATAATACTCATAACTACCATCTCTGTAGGGATTCCCTCCTAAACCAGCAACTGCACAGCATTGATTTAAGTTAACGATACCTCTTTCATCAACAGTTACTAAATTCTTAATAATTCCATTAAAAGATACTTCTGCAATCTCTTTGTATTTATTAGGTAAATATCCTTTATTAGCTCCCTTAGCAAAAGCATAAGCAAACATAGAAGACCCTGTAGCCTCTAAATAATTTCCTTCTCTGTTTCCTTGATCTAACACCTGATACCATAACCCTGTTTCACTATCTTGAACTTTTAACAATGCAGCTGCAAACTCATTTAAATATTTTACCATCCTTGCATGTCCTGGATGTTCTTTTGGTAAATAATCTAACACATCAACAATAGCCATCCCATACCATCCCATAGCTCTTGACCAAAAATTAGGAGAAGTTCCCGTTTGCTTGTTTGCCCAAGCTTGTTCCTTACTTTCGTCCCAACCATGATATAACAATCCCGTTTGAGGATCTTTGGTGTGCTTCTGAATCAAATCAAATTGATGAACAATATCATCATATGCTTTTGCAGCATCCTCTCCTTTATCAAACTTATATGTATATTGAGCATAAAATGGTTCCGCCATGAACAAACCATCTAACCACATTTGATTTGTATATCTTTTTTTATGCCAAAATCCTCCATCGCTAGTTCTAGGCTGTGTATTGATTTGACTTCTTAATAATTTAATTGCTTTTAAAAATCTATCTTCTTTTGTTTTATCATATAAATACAGCAAGACATCTCCAGACTTTAACATATCTAAATTTTGCTTTTCTAAAGTATATGTCAAAATATCTCCGTTAACATTTACCATAGTATCCGGATAACTATAAATATAATTATAATATTGTTGTTTTCTTGTTTGATTATAAACTCTCTTGGCTGCCATTAATACCAAGCCGTTAGGGTAACTCCATTTTGGGGTTTTATGAAAATCTAACATCCATGATTCTGGAAAACGATGCATTTCTGAAATCAACATTCGTTCTGACCACTTTTGATTATGCGTTAGGCTTTTCTGATTTACAACCTTCTCTTGATTTTTATTCTCTGTGTTTTTACATGAAAGTATCAACAACATCATCAATAAACCTCCTAAGAGGATTTGTGTTTTAAATTTAGTTTGCTTCATGTTTTTATATAATTAAATCCTCTTATCACTACTTAAACAGATTACGAAAATATCAAAACAAACCCCTGTTTAATATCAAATTTTAATCAAATGCTTTTAAATTTTAAACATTAAAGTAAAAAAAGCCAAATATTAAAACAACACATCTATATAAACATCTAAATGACTAAATAGATGTAACCTCCTATAAAACAGAATCTATAATTCTTTACAAGATAGATATCTACTAAAAATCATCAATTATATATTATCTATTCTTATATTTAAATCGTAATCTTTAAAATTAAATTGATATGAAAACAGGAGCTCTGGCCACTATTCTAGTTTGTGAATTATTAATAATAACCATGATGTCTGTAAACATTAGCTCTAGTGCGCTTAGTTTTATAAGTACTTTAGTAATAGTAGTTATTGTTGCTTTTTCAATTTCTGCTCTTTTACAAAATATTAAAACACTTAAAGCAAGTAAAAAATACGGAATTAGTGGGGTTTTAGGAGTCTTGATTGGTTTGCTATATTATTGGTGGGCAAGTGATCATTTTACAACTTTGGTTACTTGGTTGCAAACTTATGGAATGTACTTTTTATTTATTATCATTTTTTTATGTGCCTTATTTTTATATGCTTACAAAGACAAGAAAAAAGAGACCTCTGTTAATCAACATCTAACTAACGATTAACATAGATTAAAGAATGACAAAAACCATTAAACAACTTGACTTTTATACCTATACGGCTAAAAAGAATTAAATATATTCGCACTTTAATTCTTTATACCCTATAAAACATGAAAAATACCCATTATAAAGTTATTGCTTTAGGATTGTTTTGTTTAACAAATTTAAACTCTTTTGCTCAAGACAACTTAATTAATTCTTTAAAAAGCAATGAAAGCACCGCTAGTAAAGATGGATTTAAATTTACAGAAATCATCAACCTAGAAACAACTTCTGTAAAAAACCAAGGAAGCAGTGGTACTTGCTGGAGTTACTCTGGTAATTCTTTTATTGAATCTGAAATGATTAGAAACGGAAAAGAACCTGTAGATATATCGGAAATCTATACCGCTAGATGTGTATATATAGAAAAAGCCAAAAATTATGTTCGTATGCACGGAAACCTAGCTTGGGGTGATGGTGGTGCTTTACACGATGTCATGAACATATACAAAAAATATGGTGCTTTACCTCAATCTGAATACACAGGGTTAAACTACGGAACAGACTACAATAAATTTGGTGAAATGCAATCTTTATTAAAAGGTATGCTAGATGGTGTAATTCAAAACAAAAACGGACAATTAACTCCAAATTGGCTTACTGCTTTTACAGCTGTGTTAGATACTTATTTAGGAACTGTTCCTACTGAATTTACATATCAAGGAAAAACCTACACTCCAAAAACATTTGCCAAAGAAGTTATTGGTATTGATGCTGATGATTATGTAGAATTAACTTGTATCCCTAATGAACCTATCTATCAAAATGTATTTTTAGCCGTTCCTGACAACTGGAGTTTTGACGATGCTTATAATGTTAATATTAACGATTTAACCAATTCTATAGACAATGCTCTAAAAAAAGGATATTCTGTTGGTTGGGCTACTGATGTAAGCGAAAAATACTTTAGCTGGAAAAACGGAGTTGCCTATGTACCAAACAAAGAGTTTACAAACATGACAGCTCAAGAAAAAGAAACACTTTTTAGTGGACCTAAGCCAGAAATGGTAGTGACTGCCGAAATGAGACAAACCGCTTTTGACAATTACACCACTACCGATGACCATGGAATGCAAATTGTTGGACTTGCTAAAGATCAAAACGAAAAAGAATACTATATTGTAAAAAATTCTTGGGGACAATCTAACGATTACAAAGGTTATTTGTACGTAACTAAAGAATACGTAAAATACAAAACCACTGCTTTATTAATGAATAAAAAAGCAATCCCAAAAAACATTTATAAAAAATAACAAATGAACAACAGGACTTTAGGAACTGATGGATTTAAAGTAAGCGAAGTAGGTTTAGGATGTTGGCAAATTGGTGCTAACTGGGGAAATGAAATAGACAAAACCGAAGTTTTTAATATTTTAAACAAAGCTGTAGACAACGGCATCACTTTTTTTGACACAGCCGATGTATACGGTGATGGACGAAGCGAATTGCTGATTGGAGAATTTATAAAAAATTGTAAAACTCCCATTAGAGTAGCTACTAAATTTGGAAGAAGTGCCGATGTTTTTCCAAACAATTACACAGAAGAAGCTCTAAGAACTCATGTAAATGATTCTCTTAAAAGATTAGGAGTTCCTAAATTAGATTTGTTGCAATTGCACTGCATTCCTTTAGAAGAATTACAAAAAGGAACTATTTTTAACTGGCTAAGAGCCTTACAAAACGAAGGAAAAATTCTACATTTTGGTGCTAGTGTAGAAAGTATAGAAGAAGGGTTGCTTTGCCTAGAACAAGAAGGATTACAATCACTACAAGTAATTTTTAATATTTTTAGACAAAAGTTAATAACAGAGTTACTACCACAAGCTCAAGCAAAAGGAGTTGGAATTATTGTAAGATTACCTTTAGCCAGTGGCTTGTTAACTGGTAAATTTACCAAAGAAACTCAGTTTTTAGAAAACGATCATAGAAATTTTAACAAAAATGGTGAAGCTTTTAATGTTGGAGAAACATTTGCTGGTCTTCCTTTTGAAAAAGGTGTTGAATTAACAGAGGAGTTAAAAGAAATTTGTCCGGAACACTTATCCTTAACAGAACTTTCTTTAAGATGGATTTTAGACCACCCTGCCGTAAGTGCTATCATTCCAGGAGCAAGTTCCGACAAGCATATTGAAGGAAATGCCAAGGTGAGTAGTATTGCCCCTTTATCAGATAAATTAATTACAGATTTAGAAACTTTTTATCACAAAAAAGTTCACAATTTTATTCGTGGTTCATATTAATCCCAATATTATATAAATCATAGAAAACTCTTAACAAATTAATGTTAAGAGTTTTTTAATTATTATTTGTTTCTGAATCAATTAAATATCACATTCCTTTATTTTTTTCAACTTCTAAAACAAGGTAATTGGACTTTTTAATTACTTTATTACAAATTGTTTACCTACACTAAAATAATCACAAAAAAAAGATTACTATCTAAATAAATAATTCTATTTTTGCAGTCCCTTGGAGAATCCAAGAAGAATTATTGTTTAATTATTACAAAAACTGGTGTAAATGAACACATTAAGTTACAAAACAGTATCAGCTAACAAAGCAACTGCTGACAAGCAATGGGTTTTGGTTGATGCGGACGGACAAACATTGGGTCGTTTAGCTTCTAAAGTTGCAAAACTAATTAGAGGTAAGTACAAGCCTAGCTACACTCCTCACGTGGATTGTGGAGACAACGTTGTTATTATCAACGCTGAAAAAATCAATTTAACTGGAAAAAAATGGTCTGACAAATCTTACATTCGTCACACAGGTTATCCAGGTGGTCAAAGAAGTTTAACTGCAACAGAAATGTTTGAGAAAGATCCTACAAGATTAATCGAAAAAGCAGTAAAAGGAATGTTACCTAAAAACAAATTAGGAAGCGCTCTTTACAGAAACTTATATGTTTACGCTGGTGTTGAGCACGCTCAAGAAGCACAACAACCAAAAGCTATTAACTTAAACGACCTATTATAATCATGGAAACTGTTCACAAGATTGGTAGAAGAAAAACTGCCGTAGCAAGAGTATATGTTTCAGAAGGAAAAGGAAACATGACTATTAATGGTAAAGATTTAGCTGCATATTTTACAACTGGAACTTTACAATACAAAGCAAAACAAGCTTTATTATTAACAGATAATTTAGAGTCTTTTGATATTACTGTAAATGTATTTGGAGGTGGTGTAACAGGACAAGCTGAAGCTATCCGTTTAGCTATTTCTAGAGCTTTATGTGAAATTGATGCAGAGAATAGAACTATCTTAAAACCAGAAGGATTATTAACTCGTGACCCTAGAATGGTTGAGCGTAAGAAATTTGGTCAAAAGAAAGCAAGAAAGAAATTCCAATTCTCAAAGCGTTAATATTGTTAAAGTTTTTAAGGCTAGAAAATTTAAAGTACTACAAGTTTCTTTACGACTTTTTACCCTTAAACTTTACAAACTAAAAAATAAAATTAATCGATTGTTTAGCAAAAATAGTAGAGACTTCTACAAAGAACTACTCCACTATTGCTAACATCTAAACAATAACCCATATTATGGCAAATATTCAAGAATTATTAGAAGCTGGTGTACACTTTGGACACTTAACTAGAAAGTGGAATCCAAGTATGGCTCCTTACATTTACACTGAACGTAATGGAGTACACATCATCGATTTATACAAAACTTCAGCTAAAATTGACGATGCATCTGCTGCATTAGAAAAAATTGCTGCATCAGGAAGAAAAATCTTATTTGTTGCAACAAAAAAACAAGCTAAAGATATCGTTGCTGAAAAAGCTGGAGCTGTAAACATGCCTTACATTACAGAAAGATGGCCTGGAGGAATGTTAACAAACTTTGTTACTATTCGTAAAGCTGTTAAAAAAATGTCTCAAATTGATAGAATGAAGACCGATGGTTCTTTTGATGCTTTATCAAAAAGAGAAAAATTACAAATTGACCGTCAGCGTGCTAAATTAGAAAAGAACTTAGGTTCTATCTCTGATATGACTCGTTTACCAGGTGCTTTATTTGTAATTGATGTAAAGAAAGAACACATTGCTGTTGCCGAAGCTAAGAAATTAAACATTCCTGTTTTTGCAATGGTAGATACAAACTCTGATCCTAGTGATGTAGATTTTGTAATTCCATCTAACGATGATGCATCTAAATCTATCGACAAAATCTTAACTTTAACTACTGGAGCTATTGCGCAAGGTTTAAGTGAAAGAAAAGCTGGTAAAGATGCTCCAGCTGCTACTGAAGCAGTTGTAGAGGAAAAAGCTGAAGAAGCTAAATAATCACAATAAATTAACATGCAACGGTACAAAACTTTTATATTTTTGTACCGTTCATTTTTATAAAAACTTTAAAACACAATACTATGGCAGATATTAAGGCAGCTGACGTGATGAAATTAAGAAAATCATCTGGAGCTGGAATGATGGACTGTAAAAAAGCTTTAATCGAAGCTGAAGGAGATTTTGACAAAGCGGTAGACGTATTACGTAAAAGAGGTCAAAAAATGGCTGCAAAAAGAGCTGACCGTGAGTCTAGCGAAGGTGCTGCTATTTCTGTTGTTAACGCTGATAAAACTGCAGGAGTTTCTATTGTTTTAGGATGTGAAACAGATTTTGTTGGAAAAAACGAAGACTTTGTTGCTTTAGCTAAAGAATTAGCTGCACATGCTTTAAACTTTAAAACAAAAGAAGAATTTTTAGCTTCTGACTTTGGTGGTGTTTCTGTTGCAGATAAATTAGTAGAGCAAACTGGTGTTGTAGGTGAAAAATTAGAGATCAATGATTTCGCAAGAGTTGAGGCTCCTTTTGTAGGATCTTATATTCACGTTGGAAATAAAATTGCTTCTTTAGTTGGTTTATCTGAAGCTATTGAAGGTGCTGAAGCTTTATCTAGAGATATTGCTATGCAAGTTGCTTCTATGGGAGCTACTACATTATCTTACAAAGATTTTGACCCTGCATTTGTTGCTGCTGAAACTGAAGCAAGAATTGCTGCTATTGAAAAAGACAATATTGAATTAGGTAGATTAGGAAAAACATTAAAAAATGTTCCTCAATACATCTCTAAATCTCAATTAACTGATGAAGTTTTAGCTAAAGCTGAAGAAGCTGCTAAAGCTGAATTAACTGCAGAAGGAAAACCAGAAAAAATCTGGGATAGAATTTTACCAGGTAAAATGGAAAGATTTATTTCTGACAATACTACTTTAGATCAGGAGCAATGTTTGTTAAACCAAAACTTTATTAAAGACGAAAAGCAAACTGTTGCAGATTATGTAGCTGCTGCTAATGTTGAAGTTGTTGGATTCTCAAGAGTTACTTTAGGATAATAAATTTATCTTTTTTTAATACAATACAAAAGCCATCTATTCTAATAGATGGCTTTTATATTTTACCACCTCACATTTTTTTCTATTTTTACGTATATCTCGTATTTAAATGAAAAAAAAATCCCCTAAATTATACGTTGTAGCAATAGGTGCCTCTGCTGGAGGGTTAGATGCTATTCAACAACTTTTTGATAATGTGCCCGAAAACACAGGAATGGCTTTTGTGGTCATACAACACTTATCACCAGACTTTAAAAGCTTAATGCCTGAGTTGTTAGCCAAGCATACAAAAATGAAAATTTTTACTGCAGAAGACAAACTAACAATTCAACCTAACTGCATCTATTTAAATCAACGAAATAAAAACCTACATATAAAAGGAAGAGAACTATATCTACTTGATAAAGGCCCCAAACATAATATAAACTTACCTATAGATATTTTCTTTCACACTTTGGGAGAAGAATATAAAGAAAAATCAATTGGGGTTATTTTATCAGGAACAGGTTCAGATGGTTCAAGGGGAATTAAAACCATAAAGGAAGCTGGCGGAGTTATTTTTGTTCAAGACCCTACTACAGCACAATTTGACGGAATGCCTAATTCTTCAATAGCAACGAGATTAGTTGATTTTATTTTAAATCCTAAAGAAATTGCCAAAAGATTTAATAGTTTGCTAAATCCTACTTTAATAATTAATACCGAGAATGTACTTCCAGAATCTAATGAAATATTAATTACTAAAATATTACAAGAGGTACATAAATATTCTGATATTGATTTTAGAGAATACAAAAAAAACACACTCTTAAGAAGGTTAGAAAAACGAATGAACATCAATAATATTGATGAAGTACAGAATTATTTTAACTTTTTAAAAAATAATGAAAAAGAAAAAGAAATTTTAAAACAAGATTTTTTAATTGGTGTAACTAGATTTTTTAGAGATACTGAAGCTTTTAAAACATTAAATGATAAAGTAATCCCAGAAATATGTACTAGAAAAAAAAGCTCTGAAACAATACGAGTATGGGTGCCTGGCTGTTCTTCTGGTGAAGAAGTCTACTCTATTGCAATGTTATTAGACAACTACATTCAATCTCAAAGACTAAACTTAAACTTTAAAATATTTGCTTCTGATATAGATCCTAGAGCTATTACAGCAGCTAGTGCTGGTACTTTTCACATTAATGTTATAAATGAATTAGACAGTTTTTACATAGATAAGTACTTTACCAAAACAAGTGATAAAATTAAAATTATAAAAAGAATAAGAGAGAAAATTGTTTTTTCTAGTCACAACCTAATTAAGTCTCCTCCTTTTATTAGAATGGATTTAATTTCATGTAGAAACTTACTTATTTATTTAGATAATAAAGCACAAAAGAAAGTTATGTTTAACTTTCAATTTGCGTTAAATAAATTTGGTTATTTATTTTTAGGAAATAGCGAGTCTTTAGGTGAAGTATCTAAGTTATTTAAAACAATAGACTCTAAATGGAAAATTTATCAAAATATTTCTGACACCAAACACATTCCTATCCAAAATACTCCCTCAGGAAGAGTCCCCTCAATACTATACAACAATCCTCCTGAACAAGTAGCTACACAACCTATTTATAGATTTAAAGAAAATCCAGAAAATATATTTCATAAATATTTAAGTAAAAAATTTAGTCCTTCTTGTATCTTTTTTGATAAAAATTTTAACATCATATACATTAAAGGAGATGCTGGAAAAAAACTAAATCATACAGAAGGAATATTTGAAAACAACCTCTTAAAAATTGTTGACGATCACCTTTCATCCATTATTAGAAATGCGGTACACAGATTAGAGGAAGAACATAAAGATATTATAGTTAAAAATGTAATAAGTAAAAGCATAAAAGGAAATTTTTCTTTTGATTTACATCTCCATAAACCAACTGATACCGATGAACTAAACGAACTTTATATTTTACAATTTGGTGAGGAAAAACAAACAGACGACTATGTTGTTATAGAAAATGTCCCTATTGACAGGATCTCTAAACAAAGAATTGAAGAAATTGAAGACGAATTAAAATCTACAAAAACAGAACTACAAAATGTAGTTGAAGAACTAGAGACTAGTAATGAGGAGTTGCAATCTTCTAATGAAGAGTTAATGGCTTCTAATGAGGAATTACAAAGTACAAATGAAGAATTGCAGTCTGTTAATGAAGAGTTATATACTGTAAATGCTGAACTTCAAGAAAAAAACGAACAATTAATAAATCTAAACAATGATATTACCAATCTATTAGACAATACAGATATTGGTACTCTTTTCTTAGACAGGGAATTGCATATTAGAAAATATACTCCTGCTATTAGAAAACACTTTAACTTAAAAGAAACTGACATTGGAAGGTTAATAGGAAGTTTTGCCTCAAATTTTAACGAACAAACAAGACTATCTCTTATTAGTGATGCAAAAGAAGCACTAGAAAAATTAACAGCCATAGAAAAAGAAATTGTAGATACTGATGGTTATTATTACTTATCTAGAGTTAGCCCTTTTATTACTATAGATAAAAAAATAGATGGCGTTATTATTACGTTTGTTAATATTACCAAATTAAAAGAAACAGAAATAGAACTTGCAAATACTGAATTAAGATATCATAACTTATTTAAAAACTTAAATGAAGGGTTTGCCAACGCAAAAATAATTACTGATGAAAAAGAAAACCCTATAGATTGGGAGTATTTAGCTGTTAACCCAGCTTTTGAAAATCAAATAGGTATTAAAGAAAAAGATTTAATAGGAAAACCATTTTTAAAAACACATGCACAAATTAAAGATGATTCCATAAACTGGATTAAAATCTATGGCCATACAGCCCTAACAGGAAAAGAACAACTAATAGAATACTATAACAATCCACTAGACAAACACTATATTGTAAGAATTTTTTCACCTAAAAAAGGGGAATTTGCAGCAACCTTTGCAGATATTACAGATATTAAGAAAAAGGAAGCAGCCTTATCTAAAAACGAGAAAGAACTTAAAAGAATTCAAAGCCTAACACAGGTTGGTAGTTGGTATTTAGATTTAGAAACGGGAGATGTAACCTGGACAGAAGAATTATATAAAACTTTTGGTTTAACTCCACAATCTAAACCACCATCACTAAATGAACAACAAAATTTATTCTCTCATAAAAGCTGGGAATTATTAACCCATTCTATTACACAAACACAACAAACAGGTGTACCATATGAAATTGAATTAGAAATAATTTCTGACCAAAAAACAAAGGGATGGCTTTGGGCAAGAGGAGAAGCTGTAAAAAATAAAGAAGGTAAAACAATTGCTTTAAGAGGTGCTTCTCAAGACATATCTGAATACAAAAGCATTGAAAATGAATTAGTCATAGCTAGACAAAAAGCTGAATCTGCCAATATTCATAAAAACTATTTCTTGTCAAATATGAGTCATGAAATTAGAACTCCTATTAGTGGTATTATTGGTTTTTCTGAATTATTAAAAGATAGTAATATTACTAATCAAGAAAGAATAAATTACATTAATATTATTGATGGAAACTCTAAACAACTTTTAAGTTTAATTGATGATATTATAGATATTGCCAAAATTGAAGCAAATGAATTAACTATTTTACCAAAAGAATGTAACATTTCAAAACTAGTACAAGATATTGAAGTTAATTTTAATCAATTAAAAATAGACAAAAATAAACCTCATCTTAAAATAAAATCATACGTACCTAAAAACGCTAAAGATTTAATAATACTAACAGATCCTCTTAGAGTTAGACAAGTAATAACTAATCTATTAGGAAATTCTTTAAAATTCTCTGAAAAAGGGGAAATTTCTTTTGGATTTGCATTCAATCAAAATGAAGTTGAATTTTTTATAAAAGACCAAGGAATTGGTATTCCTGAAAACAAATTAGAGGAAATATTTGATCGTTTTAAACAAATAAATTACAACGAAAATGCTAAATATGGCGGAACAGGTCTAGGCTTAACTATTTGTAGGGGAATTGTTAAAAGCTTGGGAGGACAAATTAACGTATCGTCTAAACTAAATAAAGGAACTACATTTACATTTACAATTCCCGTAAAAAAAACACAAGAAAAAATTCAACAAATAAAAACAGTTCAAAAAACAGATAGCAATTCTTTCTTAAAAAACAAAACCATATTAATTGCAGAAGATGATGAAATTGTAAAACTATTATATTCTAAATTTTTTAACAATATAGAAGTAAATACCATATACGTATACACAGGTAGACTAGCTGTTGATGAATATAAGAAAAATTCAAACATTGATATTGTTTTAATGGACATTAGAATGCCTGAAATGAATGGTTTTGATGCTACTGCTGAAATTATTGAGTTTGATTCTAATGCAAAAATAATCATGCAAAGTGCATATGCTATGCATGATGAAAAGGAAAAATGCTTTAAAATTGGTTGTGTAGATTATTTAACCAAACCAATAAACAGAACTGAATTATTTAAAGTTTTACATAAATGGATATAAAAATTGTTTTTATAAAAATAAAATCAACTAAAAACTTCTCACAAAAATGAGAGGTTTTTTTATAATAAACCAACACATCAAACTATAAATATTCATCTAAAATTTTATATTTGCACTACCTAAATAACAATCATGCAATACAAAAGAATACTATTAAAATTAAGTGGTGAAGCTTTAATGGGAGATAATCAATACGGTATTGACCCTAAAAGATTGGCAGAATATGCTCAAGAAATTAAAGCAGCTGTAGATACAGGTTTAGAAATTGCAATTGTTATTGGTGGTGGTAACATTTTTAGAGGTGTCTCTGGTGCCGCTCAAGGAATGGATCGTGTACAAGGAGATTACATGGGAATGCTAGCAACTTGTATTAATGGAATGGCTTTACAAAGTGCTATTGAAGCAGCTGGAGTTCCTACCAGATTGTTAACAGCCATTAAAATGGAAGAAATTGCAGAACCTTTTATAAAAAGAAGAGCTGTAAGACATTTAGAAAAAGGTAGAGTAGTAATATTTGGAGCTGGAACAGGAAACCCTTATTTTACAACAGACACCGCTTCTGTATTAAGAGCTATAGAAGTTCAAGCTGATGTTATTCTAAAAGGAACACGTGTTGATGGTATTTATACTGCTGATCCAGAGAAAGACAGTACTGCAACTAAGTTTGATAGTATTTCTTACAGAGATGTATTAGACAAGGGGTTAAAAATTATGGATTCTACAGCCTTTACTTTAAGTGAAGAAAATAGCCTTCCTATTTTGGTTTTTGATATGAATACAAAAGGAAATCTTCAAAAATTAATTCAAGGAGAAAATATAGGTACAATAGTTACAGATAAATAATATACAAGATGAACGAAGAAGTTACATTTATTATTGACAGTGCTAAAGAAGGAATGGATGCTGCCATTGCTCACTTAGTAAAAGAATTTGGAAACATTAGAGCAGGTAAAGCTAGCCCTGCTATGCTAGGAAGTGTTATGGTGAATTATTATGGTTCCCCTACTCCTATTGCACAAGTAGCAAACATAAACACTCCAGATGCACAAACTATTACTGTGCAACCTTGGGAAAAAAATATGATTCCTGAACTTGAAAAAGGAATTATAGTAGCCAATTTAGGTTTTAACCCAATGAACAACGGAGAACATATTATTATTAGTGTACCTGCGTTAACAGAAGAAAGACGTAAAGAATTATCTAAGCAGGCTAAAGCCGAAGCTGAACATGCCAAAGTCAGTGTACGTAACATTCGTAGAGATGCTAACAACGATATTAAAAAAGTGGAAGTTTCTGATGACGAAAAGAAAGTTGCAGAAGATGATATACAATCTTTAACAGATGCTCACATCAAAAAAATTGATGAAGTCTATGCTATAAAAGATGCTGAAATTATGAAAGTTTAAAATTACTTTCTCTAATAAAAACATAGAGCTGTCTAATAAAGTACCTAGTTACTTAGTTAGATGGCTTTTTTTATATATTTTTACTCCCTTTACTCAATTCTTTCTTTTTTATGAAATTTTGGAATACAGTTGCTAGAACCATACTTACCCACAGAGTAGCTACTATTGTAATTATAGCAATTATTACGGGATTGCTAGCACTACAATTTAAAAATGTTAAATTTTCTTATACCGAGGCAAATTTACTTCCCGAAGACAATCCTGTAAATTTAGAATACGATAAATTCTTAAACATTTTTGGAGAAGAAGGAAACATTATTGTGCTAGCCGTAAAAGACAGTACTCTTTTTACTGACGTAAACAAATTCAACAACTGGATTGCTTTAGCCGATAAAATTTCATCTTATAAAAAAGAAATAGAAGGAGTAATATCTTTCAGTAATATAAAAGAATTAAAAAAAAATGTTGCTGCTCAAAAGTTTGAATTAACTTCTATTTTTAACAAAAAAAAATACACTCAACAAGAGGTAGACAGTATTAGCAATCATATTTTTAATGATTTACCTTTTTATAACAATCTCTTGTTTAATAAAGAAACAAGAACTGTACAAACAGTTGTGTATGTAGACAAGCAAATTGTTAACACAAAAGTACGTTCAGATTTTGTTAAAAATGTTTTTAATCCATTAATCAAAAAATTTAATAAAGAAAACAACTTACAAGTTAGAGTTTCTGGAATGCCCTACGTTCGTAGTATGAATGCTGCCAGTGTAAAATCAGAAATGGGAATGTTTGTTGCTTTAGGCTTAGGAGTTACAGGATTTATTTTCTTTTTATTTTTTAGATCTCTTAGAGCCACAGCCATTACTTTAGCGGTTGTAATTATTGGTGTTCTTTGGTCTTTTGGGTTTATAGGGTTATTAGGATATCAAATTTCTATTTTAACCGCTTTAATCCCTCCATTAATTATTGTTATTGGTGTACCAAATGCCATTTTCTTAATTCATAAATACCAACAAGAAATACATAAACACGGAAACAAAGCAAAATCTTTACAACGTGTTATTACAAAAGTTGGAAATGCCACCTTAATGACCAACTTAACCACCTCTGCTGGTTTTGCCACTTTTATTTTTACAAAAAGTACTATTTTAAAAGAATTTGGAGTCATTGCTTCCATAAATATTATGGGAATATTTTTAATTTCTCTTTGTTTAATTCCAATACTTTATAGTTTTATGCCTTTGCCTAAACCAAAGCATTTAAAACATTTAGAAAAAAAATGGTCTAGTACAATTATTAAGGCAATGACGGGTATTGTTAGAAATAAAAAACCTTTGGTTTATATTATTTCTTCTATATTATTATTGGTAGCTATTTTTGGGACATTACAAATTAAAGTATCTGGTAGTTTAATAGAAGATATGTCTAAAAAAACACAGTTTTACAAAGACATTGTTTTCTTTGAAAAAGAATTTGGCGGAATTTTACCTCTTGAAATTTTAGTGGATACTAAAAAAGAAAAAGGGGTTATGAATTTAAGTACCTTAAAGCGTATTGATAAATTAGAAGAAGAATTTAAAAAAATTCCTGAATTATCAAATCCTATGTCCATTAACAACTTGGTAAAATTTACCAAACAAGCTTTTTATAATGGGAATCCTGATTTTTATAAATTACCTACTTCACAAGAAAAAAACTTTATTCTAAGCTATACTCAAAACTCTGGAGGAGACACCAATGCTTTGGCTAATATGGTTGATAAAACTGGTCGTTATGCTAGGATTACCACTTTTATGAAAGATATTGGTACAGAAAGAATGGAGCAAATTCAGAATGAATTACAAGTTATTATAGATAAAAACTTTCCTAAAGACCGTTACAACGTAACCATGACAGGGAAAGCTTTGGTTTTTGTTAAAGGAACCAATTACTTAATACACAACCTAATTATATCTTTAGGTTTAGCAATTGTATTAATTGCCGTATTTATTGGAGGGTTATTTAAAAATGCTAAAATGATTTTAATCTCCTTAATACCAAATGTTTTTCCTTTGGTATTAACTGCTGGATTGATGGGATATTTAGGAATTCCTTTAAAACCTTCAACTATTTTAGTCTTTAGTATTGCTTTTGGTATTTCAGTTGATGATACCATTCACTTTTTAGCAAAATATAGACAGGAATTAATTGCGAGTAAGGGAAAAGTTAGAAAATCGGTATACAAAGCTATAAAAGAATCTGGAATTAGTATGTTCTACACTTCTATTGTATTGTTCTTTGGTTTTTTAGTTTTTATCATTTCCAGTTTTGGAGGAACAAAAGCTTTAGGAGGATTGGTTTCAATCACCCTTTTATTTGCCATGATTTCTAATTTAGTCATATTACCTTCTTTGCTACTAACTTTTGAAAGAACCATCAATAAAAAGAGAAAAAAAACTAAGAAAGAATAGTTTTTTATACCATAAACAATAATGGTATTATAATAAATAGAAAACCTCCTAAACTTAGTTCAGGAGGTTTTCTATTTTCTGTAAAAATACTTTATAAGCTTTATTTACATAATAATTTAATTGATTTTGTTGCTTCGGAAGTTTTAATGGTAACAATCCAAATACCTGGTTCTAAATCAAAATCATCATTCTTATTTATTGTTAATTTTTTAACCAAAACTCCTGTAAAACTATAAACACTTATATCTGCTTTTCTATCTACATTACTAACATAAGCCTTTGTTCCAACAGCAATAACATCTATTGATAATTTAGAACTATTAGAATTTACTGCTGTTACGGTAGTACGACCTGTATTACTATCAAAAGATGATATAATTTCTTTACCTGATGCTGGAATAATTTTAGCATCGTTTACATATGCTGTAATATTACTTGTATAATTTCCTCCTGTTAATGTTAAAACTCCAGTATCTATATTAATTTCAGACCCATCATATATTGATATACTTCTTACCGTTACATTTCCTGAGTTTATATTTACCGTAGCATCACCTCCATATTTACCTAAAAACATATCAGATTCACTACTTAATAAACCTCCGTTTATATTAGCCTCTACATCATAACCAAAACCTAATGACATATATGATCTTGAATTAATAGTTCCTCCATTTACATTTAGAACTGAATTTGCTTTAACCCCAAAATCTACTCTATTTCTCAGATTAAAATCTGCTCCTGTATTAACTGTAACTGTTCCTGAAAAGTAACTTCTGTTATAAGTCCATAACTGAGCAGATACCGTTAAGTTAGCTTCGCTTTCTAATGTTATGTTGTTTACATATTTACCAGGATGATTGGTGGTTATTTGAGGGTCATTTACCATATTAGGTATTTTTAACTCATCACTCCCTGTTGGCAAAACACCATGATTAAAATTAGATGCTATTGCAAAATTATTACTTGTTATACCCAACCATGTTAAATTAGATTTTGTAGTATTGATATTCGCTTGAACAGATCCATCTGCTAAATAATAACTTAAATTAGCAGGCTGATTATAACCTACATTTTGAGTGGCTACTTGCATTCTGTATGCTGGATTATGCATTAAAGTATATACTTTGTGGGTCGTAGGAATCCATGTTGAAAAAATGACAAATGCACTATTGTCTGCTTTTTTAAAAACAATTTCTTCTCTCCAATCTCCCAAAATATCAGCAACCAAATTAGCATCTTGTTTAGAGGAGTGTATAGAAGATGCCCCATAATACCATCCTGTAAAAATTCTGCCTCCATGATTTACATCATCTACTCCTGTATCTTTTCTTAATTCTCTTTCTAAATCTCCATCAAAATAAACAGGTTGATAATAAGCATTATACCCATAAGTTAGTGGATTTCCATCTACATCAAATACCGAACTATGATCTGAAACTCCATTGTCAATATAATCTCCAATTACCGACATTTCAAAACCTCTGTTATTTTCGGTAATATCAGCTGCCCAAGCACGACCTACATCAGCAGGGCTTAATACTTCCCATAAAACTTGACCTGTAGCTGCATCTCTAAAAGAAAACCCATAAGTACCATTTTCATGTGGTTGAAAAAATTCTAAACCAGGTCTATCTGGATCTAAATCTCCCAAAGCATGAGCATCTCCGTGACCTCTACCAGTAGTGTATAACCCTACTCCATCATTATCTATAGCACAAGCTCCATATATCAGTTCATCAGAACCGTCACCATCAACATCTGCTACAGCCAAAGCATGATTACCTTCTCCTCTATATTGTCCTCCTGTATAATTATCACTATCAAAAACCCACTCTTGTTGAATATTATTTCCATCCCAAGTATAAGCTCCCATTCCTATTTTTGTGTATATCCCCCTAGTAAAAACCATCATAGGTCCCTTAACAGCATCGTGTAATATAGCTCCTTTAGTTGAGTTTGCTCTGTGACCGTAATTATCTCCCCAAGTATCTTCCATATCTTCTAATGGCCCAATTGGAACAGGCCATTCTTTAGTATCTAGTTCCGCACCTGTTAAACCATCAAAAACAGTAAAATAAGCAGGATCTTCTACGATTCTTCCCGCAATTCGTTGATAAATTTTAGTATTATCATCTGTAGCTGCAGGACCTTTGCTTAGGTGATTTCCTAATCCGTCTATAGCTCCAGCTGCAGTTTGACAAGTAACTTCAGCTCTTCCATCACCATCAAAATCATATACTAAAATTGAAATTCCATTATAAATTACATTAGGTCCTAAATTTATTCTCCACAAGTGATTTCCTTCTAAGTCTATAGCATCTAAATAAGGAACATCTTCTCTTGCTCCTTCCCATTGAAAAATGAATTCATAATCTCCATCTCCGTCTAAATCACCTACAGACATATCTCCTGGTGTTAAACCCGATGCAGGAGCAGTTGGAATTGGAATTTCTAATCTTGCCAAATTAGGTTTACCCGATTGATATGCTGCTGCATATGGCCATACACTAACTTCCGAAGAGAGTTCATTTCCTGATGAAAAAATAGATTCTACCTTATATAAATCTGAGGAAGTACCTGCTGGATCTTCATAATTGGTTGAAGTGGTGATAGGATTACTATTTAGTTTAATATTATTTTTATATATATTAAACCCTATGGAGGCATCATCAGTTCCTAACATTCTCCATGAAAGGAAAACTCCAGTATTAGTTTCTAATGCAACCAAACCTCGATCCAAATATTCCATTGGCCTTTGTGCATAGATTAAAGACATTTTTAGAAACAAGAATAACATTACTTTGAATAAAGTGAGTCTCTTAAGCGTAAAAGATTTTTTCATTTTTGACATTTTTTAAATAGTTTAATTAGTTAGTTTATAACATTTATAAAAATTGTGGATAATTACCATAAACACAATCATTAAATAATTATACAATTCATAAAACTAGAACTAAACAATTACCAAAACCATATCAAAAACAACAATTAAATATCAAAACCATTAAAAAACACATACTAATCATCATATTTGAATATAAAAATCATTCCCTATTTAAAATAAAAAAAACCACAATAAACTAATAACTGCTTATTGTGGCTTCTTTAAAATAATAGTTTGAAAAAACTAATTATGTACTCCGTAATTAATTAGTTGTAAATGTCCATATCTGACCTTGGGTTTTAGCTCCATGATTATCTTTTACATCAACTTTCCAATAATATTGAATCCCTGCTGTTAGCGAAACATCAAAACTATTTGTTACCTGATTTTCAGATACCATTGTCTCAGGTTCACTTAAAGTACCAAAGTATACATCATACGTTAATACATCTGCAGTATCAACATCACTAGCGGTCCATTGTAAAGTTGCTGTGGTTTCATTAACACTGGCATTATAGCTAGGGCTTACCAACGCAGCTGCAAAAGGTAGGTGATTACTTTTTCCATTCCCCTCTGTATATAATTGATAAGTCGTGGAATATTCACTTGAATTATTTTGAGAATCTGTTGCCTTAACTCTCCAATAATAACTTACTCCTTTTTCTAAAGTAACATCAACAAGTCTAGGCACAATATTATCTGTATATTCTATGGTATTAAATTGATTATCTTTTGAAATCTGAATTGTATAACTAATAGCATCTCCTTCAGGATCAGAAGACCTATTCCATTCAAACCTAATATTATTATCTATACATAATAAATTGTTTACAGGAGCTTTAATATTTGGTTTTGTAGGAGCTTTATTATTTCCTGTTTCACCTCCTATAACCTCTCCTTCTGAGCCTCCACAAGAGAATAAACTTACTAAGGCTATTAAATATATATATTTTTTCATTTGTTTATTGTTTGATAATTTTTAATACTACTGGCTTTTGTAACAATACTTTTACAAAGTACACTCCGTTAGCATTTCCTGCTAAATCTAATGTTGCTTTTCCGTTAACAATAGGATAAGAATTTGATGAAATTCTTGAAACAGCATTGTAAACCTCTATAACAACTACATCTTTTGTACTAGGCACAAGAATATCAAAAACACCATGAGTTGGATTTGGAGTTGGAATCATTAATTCATAAAAATCTATGGTCTTAGTTATGGTACCTTCGCAATTTTTATCAGTTATTACCTCAACTGAATCCCCTTGATTTACAGCAACTGTAAAAGATGATTCAGAGGTTTCTAATGTTTTTTGACCATTTACAAATACTTTATATGGAGCAGTTCCTTGTTCTACTTCCATTGTTAATACATTTTCTTGAACTTTTGAAGTCACCTCTATTGTTCCACCTGCTTCAATAGTTACCGAATAACATTGTTTAAAAGAAGTATTAAGAATATAAATACAAAATTCATAATCGTCTGGAGTTAAATCTTCAAGGGTAAATGTTTCTGTAAACTCATAAGTATTATCCTTCATTTCCAATACATAGTTATACTCATCTGTAGCAGTAACTACTATTTTTCCATTATTACTTCCTAAACACGTTTCACTAACAGTTTCAATAGTAAAATTATTGTTAGGAATATCTAAAACAGTACAGCCCTTTTCATCAACTATGTCTCCTTCAGGAGTTTCTGGACATTGATCTTCAATATTAACCACTCCATCTTTATCATCATCATCATTAGACCTATCTGCTTTTATAGTGGTAATGTTTGGTTGATATGAAGCATAGTCTGGTAAATAATAGCTTACATTAGGCACCTGATTGTATCCTATATTTTGACTAGCTACTTGCATTCTATATGCAGGATCGTGCATTAAGGTATATACTTTATGTTGAGTTGGAATCCAAGAAGAAAATAATACAAAAGCACTATTATCAGCCTTTACAAAAATGAGTTCCTCTCTCCAATCTCCTAAAATATCTGCTACCAAATTAGCATCTTCTTTAGTAGAGTGTATTGTATTAGCTCCGTAATACCATCCTGTTAAAATTCTACCTCCATTATTCACATCATCTACTCCTGTACTATTTCTTAACTCTCTTTGAATGTCTCCATCAAAATACACTGGTTGAAAAAATGCATTGTAATAAATGTCTGGGTTTAATAAATTTCCTTTAACATCAAACACAGAACTATGGTCATCTCTACCATCATCCACAAAATCACCAACAGCAACAATTTCAAAACCTCTATTTGCATCAGTAAAATCTCCTGCATAAGCTCTTCCTACATCTGAAGGACTTAAATACTCCCATAAAATTTCCCCTGTTGCAGCATCCCTAAGAGAAAGTCCATAAGTAGCATTTTCATGAGGTTGATAATATTCCATTCCAGGTCTATCAGGGTCTAAATCTCCTAAAGCGTGAGCATCACCATGTCCTCTACCTGTAGCATACAAACCTAATCCGTTATTGTCTATAGCACAAGCACCGTACATTAACTCATCAGAACCATCTCCATCTACATCAGCAACTGTCACCCCATGATTCCCTTCTCCTCTATACATTCCATCAGGATAATCATCACTATCAAACAACCACTCTTGTTTTAAAGTAGTTCCATCCCAAGTATAAGCTCCCATACCTATTTTAGAATAAATTCCTCGGGTAAACACCATTAAAGGTCCTTTTACTGCATCGTACAACACTGCTCCTTTGGTTGAGTTCGCTCTATGTCCATAATTATCTTCCCAAGTTTCTTCCATATCCTCTCTAGGACCTATAGGCACAGGCCATTCGGCTGTTGCCAACTCAACACCTGTTTGACCATTAAAAACAGTAAAATAAGCATGATCTTCTACTATTCTTCCAGCACTTCTTTCATAGATTTTAGAATCATCATCTGTAGCTGCTGGCCCTTTACTTAAATAACTTCCTGACCCATCTATTGTACCTGGTCCTGTTTGACAAGCCACTTCGGCTTTACCATCTCCATCAAAATCGTACACCAAAATGGCTAAACCATTGTATATAACATTTGAACCCAAACTAATTCTCCACAAATGATTTCCTTGTAAGTCTATAGCATCTAAATACGGATTGTCTTCTCTACCACCTTCCCATTGAAAAACAAGTTCGTAATCTCCATCTCCATCTAAATCTCCTACAGACATATCTCCTGCTGTTAAGTTTGATGCAGGAGCTGTTGGAATAGGGATTTCCAAACGTGCCAAATTATCTCTTCCAGCATCTATTGATGGGGCATAAGGCCATGGTTTGATTTTTTTAGTCATTTCATTTTCACCACCATTTACAATGGTTTCGACTTTATATTCATCCTGAGCATCTCCTTTAAAATCTACAAAATTGGTCTTATTAGTAATTGGAGAAACGTTTACCTGTTCATTATTTCTATATAGATTAAAGGCTACATTTGAATCATCTGTTCCCACCATTCTCCATGACACAAAAACTCCTGTTTGAGTTTCTAAAGCCACCAAACCTCTATCTAAATATTCCATAGGTCTTTGTGCCTGAAGTGAGAATATTTTTAATGTAAAAACAAATACCAAGCAAATGTTTAAACTGGTTACAGCTTGTTTTTTTGCAAAGATTTTTCTTTGTAAAATGTTAAAAATAATGTTTATCATACTTTTGTAGTTAATTAATTTAATTCATGTTTCTTTAAACAATAAAAACCTTGTTTCTACAATTAAATTCAAAATCATTAACACAAGGGTTATTTATTTAAATATTTCAAAATATTCGGGATGATAAAATTATACTCAAACTATACAAAACATATTATCAATTACAGTCAATCTCTATCATATCTTCTATAAACATGACAACACCCTATAAACACTACTATTTTAAAGCTATTACGTAATTTTTTACTGCAAAAGTAAAGACATAAAAAAACTGTGATTTTTAACAAAACCACAGTTTTTTATACAAACACAATGTGTATAAATATTATTTTAATTTTTGTTCTAAATCTCTCATTTCAATAACTTGATATTCTTTTTTTTTAATTTCCATCAGGTTTAACCAAATCATATTTGGTACTCATTGGCACAGTCCAGTTTTCAATTTTAGAAGGCTTGTTTGGATTGTAGTCTGTAAAATTCTGGTTGATGTATTTTGAAATATCTAAGTTTAATTCCTTTATCCCTTTTAACACACATAGGGCAATTTCATTGGCTCCAAAACTATTAAAATGTGTGTTATCGCTTAATGCTTTGGTCTGATTAGGAAAAGTATTGGCTGGATAATGTACCAATGCATTTTTAGAATATTCAACACCCCAAGCTTCATAAGCCTTGGTAGTCATTTTGGTTACATCAATTAAATACACATCTAATTCTTTGGCTACTTTTCTCATGGCAGCAGGAAAATCTCCATGCGTTTCTTCTAAAGTACCATCATCATTAAAATGACGTCTTTGTGTTGGAGTTACCAAAACAGGTATTCCTCCTTTTTCTTTAGCTCTGGTTACAAATTCTCTTAATAAATCTGAGTATGACCCCCAAGCACCATGTTCTTTTCCTTTTCTTTTTTCATCGTTATGACCAAACTCTACAAAAAGATAATCACCTGGTTTTATTACCTCTAAAATTTTTTCTAATCTATTTCCATATTCAAAAGAAACCAAAGCCAACCCAGATGCTGCGTAATTAGACACTGTTACATCACTAGTAAAATAATTGGTAATAAACTGTCCCCAAGAAGCCCATGGTTCATTATTTTGATCTGTAACCGTAGAATCTCCTGCTAAAAACATAGTAACTACATTGGATGCTGGTGTTATTTTAAGACTTTGAACTCTTAAGTTCCCTAAAAACTCAAAAGTTAGTTTATCGTCCCAACCTAAAGTTCCTATTTCTCTAGATTTTAATTTAACACCTCTTTTATTCCCTTTAATTTTTGTTCCTCTTAATGTTACTGTAAAAGTTTTTGTTACTGTTTCATTTTCTAAGGTTTCTATTTGATTTAACATCAATCTTCTTGCCTCTGCTTTAACAGTTGTTTTTGCCTTTTTTTCTCCTCCTAAAACAACTTCTACTTTATAATTACCTGCTGGTACTTTCACAGAAAAATAAACAGATTTTTCACTAGAAAATGAAGTATTGTTTATCTCTATATCTTTTTCAGTAGCATAATCAAAACCGTAGCCTAAGTCTTTTGAGTAAGCTATTTTTTGATCTATGATTACTCCTGTGTTTTTCTCTATCTTTTTTCCGAAATTATATGTTTGTGATTGTACACTAAAAATGGTTGATAAACTAAACAGTAACAACCAAAGTATTTTTATTTTTTTCATTTTTATGTCTTTTATCTTTAACCCATTGTGCATTTGTATTAAAAAATAAATTACAGATGTCCGTTCTAGTAATATTTTCTGAGATAAGGAAGGAAAAATTGTATCGAGAACTAATTTTACTAATATCAAACTCTGATTTCGATACAAATTTCACTCAATCTGACAAATATTGTTACAAATGCACAACGGGTATCTTTAATATTTGTAATTACATAAAAAGCTTTTACCCGTCAAGAATAGTTAAAACTATATAGACGGGTAATCACCTACCAATTACTAAAATTATATTCTATTCATTAATTTTTAATAGCCTCGTAAATTTCTATCTCTACAACAGGAAATTTTTGTGTAGAAGCATTACTTTCTTCTAAACCTGCTTTGTCTACTTTTCCGGTAATTTCAACCAACTCCATAGCATCACTATCTTCAGTATTTCCTGTTAACTCCAGTTGTACTTTTTTACCTTTTGTTGGTTTAACATCTAGGGTAACATACCCTAAATTACGAGGTGTTTTTCCTTCAAAAGCAACCTTATCGTCAACATATACTTTTACAGGGTAAGACCTAGTTCTCCATCCTGATAGTTTTAAGACTACCTGACTAACCAATGCTTCTCTTTCTAACTCGTATTCTATGCTAGAAGATTCTTCCTTTTCATTTGTCCAACTTGTCAATTCATCATCATCATAACTTAGTGCCACTTCTGCTTGATTAGATACTGATTTAGCACCAACAATTTTAATAGGGGTTCTTTTTACTGTATATGATGGCTTATTAGGTGTAGCTCCTTTTCCTAAATATGAAGCTAATGAAGTTGATAAAGACAACTTAGATAGTTCATTAATATCTACCTTTTTAGTTTCTATAGAAAGATCATCGCTTTTTAAACCATTAGATGATACTTTAATTTTAATTTCTCCGGCTTGTTGAGTTGACTTTATAAAAACTCTATTAACACCACACTCTACAGGTATGGTAGATGCTCCAATATAATTGTCTGGTCCTTGAGCTATTCCACCTACAAAAACACCTTCTCCTTTAACTTTAAAGTCAACCTTGTTTAATGCTGTAGGACAACGGTTCCCTTCTTTATCTACTACTTCAACCTGAACCATAGCATAATCATTTCCATTTGCAAATACTCCTGCTGGATTTATAATACTACTTAACTTTAATTTGTATGCTTTTCCTGCTGTTTTAATGATATCTTCACAAACATTAGTTCCTTTTTGATTATAACCTACAGCTTTTATTTCTCCACTTTTAAAAGCAACATCTTTAAAAGTAAACAAGAACCTTTTACTTTGTTTTCCTTTTCCTAAACTCTTTCCGTTTACAAACAATTCAACTTCATCGGCAGTAGAAACAACCGTAATATCTTTGACCACTCCTGGTTTATAATTCCAGTGTCCTAGAATATGTGCTTTAGGAGTATCTGTATCAACCCAACCATCCCAAATTACTTGATGTGAATAAAAACCATCTTTAGGAATTCGCATTGGATCTACCTCTCCACTTCTTCTGTAATTTTCGGCTCCTCTGTAATGTGTATTGGTATCACTAAAAATAATATTGACTCCTCCTGAACTTACTCTTTCTCCTGTTCCTGGTCTCATTTCCCAGTAATCATACCAACGTACTACATTTTCTATAGCTGCTGCATCTTGATTTTGATTGTAAGAACTTGCATCTTTTACTTTTGATCCATTTATATTATGTGCATAAGTTCCTCCTGTACCTTCTTTATGATAAGGTGGTGTAAACTCATCCCAGTATTTACGTAATCCTTCATTTCTATTGTACTCTGTAGCCCAAAAAGGAATATCTGCACTTTTATTGATGTACAACATTTCTCCTCCATATTCTGCTACCTTACTATCTAACATTTCTCTACTTCCAATGGCACGTCCTCCATAAGCATCGTATTGATTCCTGATGTTTTTCATTTCTTGCATATGGCTTTCTGAAATACTTTCATTACCACATTCATAAAACACAACACTAGGATTGTTTCTATTATAGATAATGGCATCTCTCATTAGTTCTAAACGTTGTTGCCATCTACGACCACGTACATCAGATTCTGCATCTCCTGCAGGCATGGCTTGTAACAATCCTACTCTATCACATGACTCAACATCTTGTTTCCATGGTGTAACGTGCATCCATCTTACCAAGTTGGCATTACTTTCTACCATTAATTGATTGCTATAATCGCTTAACCAAGCAGGTACAGACATTCCTAAAGAGGGCCATTCATTACTGGTACGTTGAGCATACCCCTTCATCATAATTACCCTATCGTTTAAGTACACCATTCCTTTTTTAAACTCCGTTTTACGAAAACCAGTACGAATAGTTACTTTATCTACAGTTTTGTTGTTAACCAATACCTCACTGGTTACGTTGTATAAGTAACCGTATCCCCAACTCCAAAAATTCAGGTTCTCTATTTCTTTCTCCGCTTTTAAATCTCTCATCCCATTTGGAGACATGGTACATGGATCTCCTAAAAAGGTAGCCACTGTTTTACCATCCATATCTTTTACAGATATTTTTAACTGAGCATCTATTGGTTGTTTTGATTCATTTTTTACTTGTGAACTTACATTGATTACTGCTTTTTTAGACTTGATATCAAAATCTGTAGCATATACATAAGTTCCGGTAGTTCCTAATGTTGAGTACAAAGGCAATGTTTGATACACTTTAGGTTTTATGTGTAAATAAACATTCTTTGGAATACCTCCATAATTAGCATTAAAGTTTTTATCATTCCATTGGTATCCAGAACCGGTTAACTTTTCTTTGTATTTCCAATCATTATCTGTTTTAACAGCTATAACATTTTCTTGCGGATAGGGTTTTACAAAAGGTGTTAAGTCTAAACCTAAAGCCATGACTCCGTTTTCATGTCTTCCAATATATTTTCCGTTGATGTAAAACTCCCCCATATGTCTAACCCCTTCAAACTCTACAAACACTTTTTTGTCTTTACTGTTTTCGGGTAGGGTAAATGTTTTTCTATACCATACTATACTAGTGGGTAATTCTGCTATATCTACCTTAAATGCTTCTTTTTGATTCCATGCATATGGTAAATTTACTTGCTCCCATTTACCATCATTATAACTCTCTTTTGAAGCTTCTTCTACATTCCCTACATGTAACCTCCATCCATAATTAAAATTATATTTTTCTTCTTGAGAAAACGATGATTGTATAAATGCGATACATCCTACAACAACTAAAAAAATCTTACTAATTTTCATGTATTTCACTTTATTTATTCCTACTTATTTGGTTTTATATTCTCTAAAAATAATTCACAAATTCAAAAGTAAGTTAAACACTTTCCTATGGATATATCAATACATGTCAATATTTATCACTACCAATCAAAAAACAAGAAGTGATAGGTTATAAAAAACACTAAGAGTATAAAGGAGCAAATACAAAATAGAATTTAACAAAACAGTAGTTTTAACTTAGTTTTAAATACCAACTTTATACCTCTACTTTAACTTTTGTTCTTTTTTAAATAATTGCTTGGACTAGAACCAAAATGTTTAGAAAAAGTTCTAGAAAAATTAGAAGGTTCTGTAAAACCTGTCTCATAGGCTATTTGAGAAATATTTAAATCGGAATTAATTAACAACTCTTGAGCGTGATCCATTTTTACACGAGTAATAAATTCATGAACCGTACTACCACTAATTGCTTTTAATTTTCTGTATAATTGACTCTGACTTACTTTCATCAATTCTGCTAATGTTTCTGTACTAAAATCAGGATTTTTAATTTCTTGTTTTACAAAATCTGTAATTCGTTTTAGAAAAATATGGTCTAAGTCTGGTAAATCTTTTTGTAAATCATTTATAGATTTTACACTAGCTAATTGTTTTTGTAATATAGCTCGGTTGTCTAAAACACTCTTAATTTGTGCTTTTAAAATATCTACATTAAAAGGTTTGGTTATATATGCTTCTGCTCCGTATTGATAGCCTTCTATTTGATTTTCATCAGAATCTTTAGCCGTTAGCAATATAACTGGAATATGTGATGTGTTTTGATTTAATTTTAAATGTTTACACATATCAATCCCTTCCATAATTGGCATCATAACATCTGATATAATTATATCAGGAATGTGTTTTACAGCAGCGTTTAATCCTTTTTTTCCATCATATTCTTGTAACAAAGTAAATTGACTTTCTAACTCCTTACTTAAATAAGTTTGTACATCAGCATTGTCTTCTACTATAAGTAATGTAGGTTTTTTAGACTCAATACTTTTTTTCTTAATTGTTATATTCGTTAAATGATGTTCCTCTTTTTCGGTATTTACTTGCTCACTTTTTACAAAAGGTAATTTTATTGAAACCAAAGTTCCTTTTTGTGGTTCACTATCTAACTTTAAAGTTCCACCTAAAATATCAACGAGATTTTTGGTTAAAGAAAGTCCTATTCCCGATGAATTTCCATGAAAAGGCCTTGCCCCAACATTGTTAAAGGGGTTAAATATTTTTGATATTGACAAAGCATCAATACCTATTCCACTATCTTTTATTTTTATTTTTAAAGTAGATTTTTTGCTATTTAGTTTTACCGAAAATAAAACACTACCTCTGTCGGGAGTATATTTAAAAGCATTTGATAAAATATTCATTAATATTTGTTCTACTTTTTCTATATCTATATAACAATTAAGTGGAGTGTCATCTACCTCCACATCAAAGCTAATTTTTCTGTTTTCTGCAATAAGTTTAAATGAACTATAACAGTCATCAACTAAACTTTTAAAATTACAATGGGTGTTATTAACTTTTAACTTTCCTTTTTCTGATTTTCTAAAGTCTAATATTTGATTGATAAGCCTAGCTAAATTCTGCACATTTCTATTAACAATAGATAGATATACTTTTTTATCCTCACTATTCAATTCTCCTTCTTGTAATTTTTTTAAAGGCCCTGAAATTAAGGTTAATGGCGTTTTTAGTTCATGTGAAACACTTGTAAAAAAAGCTAATTTTTCTTTATTTAATTCTGCCTGTTGTTTTCTACTTAAACGCTCTAATTTAATTTCATTCTTTAAACGGTCTCTGTATAAAATTTCTCTAAAAATCCAAAATAAAATAACCGATACTAATATCACAAACATTATTTTTGCCCATGTAGTAGCATACCAAGGTCCTAAAACATGTACCTGTATGGTGGTAGGAATTGTTTTTAAGGAAGACACCAACTTAACTTTAAAAATATATTTACCTGGAGGTACTTTATTGTAAGAAATTTTATGATTTGTAGTTTTCATCCAATTATCATCATATCCTTGTAACTGATATTCAAAAACTTCTTTAGAAGATGTTCTAAAATTTAACGAGGAGAACTCAATACTAAAACTTTTATTATCATGAGAAAGCTCTATAAATTCCGTTTGGTCTAATGTCTTTGTTAATATTCCTTCTTTAGGTGTAGGAATTACTTTTTCATTGCCAACATACAATGTTTTTAATACAATTTTTTTATTTCCATTTACAACCGCTTTTATTTTTTTTGGATTGAAAGACACATACCCATTTTTTGCTCCAAAATAAATTTGATGACTTATAGTGTCTTTATAAACAGCTCTTTCCCAAAAACTCCACGACCCAAAAGAATCCTCTTTTTGATAATTAATCACTTTTTCAGTCCTCTTGTCTAACATAGAGATACCATCTTTATGGGCTATCCATAAATTTCCTGTTTCATCATCTGTTATAGATGAAATATAAGTTGCTTTTGCTTCGTATTGCAACTTAACCTCTTTAGCCTTAATGGGTTTATCTTTTAAATTTAATTTATATAAACCCTCACTAGTTCCTGCCCACGTAATTCCTTTGGTATCTTGATAAAGTGTGTAAATTATTTTGGCAGGTACACTCGTGTTAATTCCTTTTGATAATAAGGGAACATCTATAGAAGCTTGTTGATTTCCATCAATTTTTAATGGTATTATACCACTACCTTCCGTAGCCAATAATAAATGTTGATGATCTACAAATAATATATCTGTAACACTGTGATTTTTTATTTCCTTCTCAAAATTATAAACTGTGATTTCATTACTTTTTAAATTAACTGTAGCAACTCCATCATACAAACCGACCCATAAAGTACTGTTATTTACAGATGCCATTGCATAAACTGAAAAAGGTAGTTCTCTATCAGTATAAAGTGTTTTATTAAATATAGGCTGTATTTTGTTATTTGTAATATTATAGTATTCTAAACCATTAACCCCACCTATCCAAATTCCGCCTTTTTTATCTTTAAAAAGTGTACGAACAAAATTTATTTCGCTATTTGATTTATAAAAAGGATGTTTTACGTCTAAAACTCCATTTTCATCATAAATTAAAACTCCCTCATCAGTTCCCAACCAAATTCTATCTTTGGTTTTAAGAATGGTTCTAACTGTTATTAATTTTGATTTTTCTGTGTTTGGCCTATAAGTATAATGTAAATTAAATGGATTTCTATTTGCATTTGCTTTGTATACATCTCCATTTCTGGCTCCTAACCAAATAATATTTTCATCATCTATATAAAAAGAGGAAATATAATCATCTAACAACCTACCTGGCTGGTTGATATCTGCTAAATATTTAAACTCTTTTCCAGATTCAATATCTTTTGAGGTAAACAAATGTGAGGATAAATAATAGACTTTACCATTAACTACTCTATCTCTATTTCTTTTATTATGAGAAAAAACCAACTGATTTTTAACACTTTCTGGTACCTCTACATCCTCAACAGTACTAAAGTTATTTAGCTGATAATTAAACTTCACATATTTTCTATCAAAAGTTAAAAACCATAATCCATACTGTTTATCAGAAACAATGTTTCTAATTCTATTGTTAGGAATTGAACTACTATCATTAGGTTTATGAGTATATAAATCAAATGATTTTCCATCATATCTATAGGCTCCGTTCCAACTTCCAAACCATATATAACCAATAGAATCTTTTGCAATACCATGTATAGAAGTAATAGGGCTTATTTCATTTCCCGTAACTTTTTCAAAAAAAAGATTTTGAGAAGTTATTCGATTAAAAAAAAGCAAACAAAACAAAAAAAACAAACATTTAGTTTTGTTAACCTCCCTACCAAATACATAAACCATATTTAAACATTTTAGATCTTTAAAATAAATAATTCTCATCTAGAATTTTTGATTGCTACTTTTTATGATCATCAACTATCATAAAACAAAAGTCTTAATTTTAAAAATAGCTAAATAATTTAAACCTGTGTATCAATCCTAAAAACATACCTATCAAAAACAATCAATAATTATCAATATCATTCTTAAGATCTTTATTTTAATGATGTTTGCCTAATTATATGCTAAAACTGATAAAAAACCATTAAAGGAAAACCCAGAGTAGAACTCTACTCTGGGTTTTTGATACATAATTCATTACTTAAATTTTACTTATTTGAATTTGCTTTCAATTCTTATATTATATCTAATAAGTTTTTAATAGACCTTCAAGCTCTTTTTGTGTTATTCCTATAATACTACCATGACGAATACCACTTGGGAATTCAACATTTTCATTATAATAAGGCTTTTTATGGTTGGTTACTCTTTCCCAATTTTTAAAGTCTGGAGAAGTTAACAAACCAAACCCATTATTTCCTCTATAATAATCCCATGTGATTCCATATTCATTGGAATTGTTTAAACGAAAAGCATAAGGTCCCTCAACATTTTCCTTGGTTAGTTGATATGGATCTGAATATGGTCCCAAAGCATTCTTAGAACTAGCTACCCAAATTCCATTTTTACGATAAATTAATTTATACAATCCATTTACTTTAATGATGTTGGCATCTAAAATACCATCACTATCATCACTGTATAAAATTTTAGGTTCTGAGAATTTTATAAAATCCTTAGTGGTAGCATAATAAATAGAAGCCGTTTTCCATTCGTTATTAATTTCTGCTGTCCAATAAATAAAATACAAATCATTTTCCTCATCATAAGCCAACTCTGGAGCCCAAGTTTTTGAAGCGTTTTTAGGAGCAACATCAACAAGACGTTCATTTTCCCAATGAATTAAATCATTTGAATCCCAAACCGTCAATGGGCGGTTTTTCCACGATACAGTTGCCACCATATGATAAATGCCTTTTTGATCTTGAAAAACCATAGGATCTCTAATTAATTTATCATCAAAAGATGCAGATAAAATTGGTTTACCGTTATTAATTTCTTTGAATAAAAACTCATCTGTTGCTATGGCATAATACATGTGTTTTTCATCCTTAGCTTTCATATAGGCTGCTAAATACGCTACTTTGGGTTCTTTTTTATCGTTACTTTTTTTTGTGGTTTTGCACCCACAACAAGCTACAATAAAAATAAACGTTATTATTCTTTTTATGAATGTCATTATTTTCAGGTTATTACTTTTTACTTCTTTTTCTGATTATAGTTATTACCTACATTAAAACCTTACTTATTTTGATTAGAATTTGGTTTCAATTCATCGGGACTGTCTTTGGTAAAAGTATCAAACAGTTCTTTTGATGGTGAGTTAAACACTTCTTCTATGGTTTCTATACGCAATTCATGTTTAGGTTGAAATTTATCAGAATCCATATAATGAATCAATGATTGATATAATTGTAAAGAAGCAGGTTTGTTTTTTACCTCTGAAGAAATATCTGCACTAGAAACTATTATTTTTCCCTTTCCTACTTTGGCTTCAAAAACCAAAGCCAATCTTCTGTTCATAAACCAAGTATCTATAGGCTGAATTAATGGACGGAAATCTGCTGGAAAATCTTCAAGATTCATTACTTGTGCCCTATTCTGAATTTCCCACCATTGTAAATCACTATGATAACTTGTAGGGAAATCTGCAAAAGCAGGACTTTCTTCCTGAATCAACATTCCGGTAACATGTGGCGGTCTCATTTTAAACCATGAGGTATTCCAAAAAACTGGCTGAAAGTACATTTGTACTTCTTTTCCTTTTACCACTTGCCCAGCTGCATTTAAAAACACCTTTCCTCCTTTTGCTAATATTTCTTTAGCTTTTGCATCTAAGCTTGTGGTATAATAAACCGTAGAAACCGCTTTTTGCTTTGCTACTGGATACACCCAAAAATCCCAATCATTTACAAAGTCGGTTCCTTGAACACTGACTTCTAAATTTAACTTTGATGCTTTTTGAATATCTCCTAACGGAAAGGCTAAAGAACCTACAAACATTCCATTTCCATTTTTATACGTTTTGGCCTCAAACTGATTAGATTTTAAAACTTCTCCTTCTTCATTTTTAATCGTCCAAGTAATCACTGTATTTTGTAAAGGAGCTTTTCCTGAATGGAACAACTCAACAGTTGCTTTAAAGGTTTCATTATTTTGATATACAAATTTTGGAATTTCAGCCAAAGGAACAGTTTGATTACAAAACCTTGAATACTCCTTTGCTGATACATATCCTTTTTCATCCCAAAAAGCATCTAAAACACCTATAATAGCAGAACCTTGTCCTGGAAAATCTTGTAAACCTAACAATTGAAAACCAGCATAACCTGGGGTTCTTAACATTTTTTCTATATCAGTTTTATAACTCAACACTTGTAATTTTCCCGAAGCGTTTAAAAAGTCTTTTGCCTGATCTCCCATATGATGATCTGTCAAATCTTGTTGAAACATTTCAAAATTTTTGGCTTTGTAAACACCTGTATATTTTTTGATTTCATCAAAATTTGGAAACACACAATACTGCCCCACTTCATGAGCCACAAACGGAACTGTAAAAGGAGCAATTCCTTTGCTAAAATCTTCTACCGTTTCGGGTCTGTGACTCTTCCAATTCACACCTCTTACTCCACCACGAACCTGAAATTCTGCATTAGGCACTACTGGCCAACTACCTCCAACAGACATTCCTGTATATACATGTCTGCTGTCTTTTTCTTTCCAAAAATTTACAAACTTATTTAAGTAAGAAACCTGATTTCCCGAAGGTTCATTTCCAGCTGATAACATCACAAAAGAGGCATAATTCCCATAGAACTTATTCATTCTTAAAGTCTCATCATAAATATATTGATCTATAGGCTGACCTCTTCCTAACTTAGGTCCGTGATTGGTCCAAGTAGGCCCTTCTGGCTGTAAATAAATCCCTACCAAATCTGCCGCCATAAAAGCTGCTTCTGGCGGACACCAAGAGTGAAAACGAACATGGTTCAATCCAAAATTTTTCGCTTGATTAAATATTTTTTTCCAAGCATCAACCGTTGTGGCAGGGTACCCTGTTAATGGAAACTCACAATTGTTTAAAGTTCCTCTTAAAAAAACAGGAGTTCCATTGATTAAAAACTGATTTCCTTTAATGCTAAATTCTCGCATTCCAAAAGTTACCTCTTTACTTTGTTTTACTTTTTTAGAAATCAATGATACTTCTAAACGATACAAAGCGGGATCAAACTCATCCCAAGTCAACATTCCTTTTCCAAATGGAAGTTCTATACTTACAGTTTTATTCTCGTTTTTAGACAGGATTACTTTTGCACTAATTTCTTTTGTTTTATCAGACTTTTCAGAATTAAAACTTTTGGCCTGTACACAAATTTTCCCTTTAAAGTTTTGGTCAGAGGTATTCTGAACCTGAATAACAATCTTTGCCTTTTTGTTCCTAACATCAGGATACACTTGTACATCTTCTAAATATACAGAGGCAAAAGATTCTAAAGCAATTTTACCAATAATACCATTCCAATTTCCTTGGGTGTGGTCACTAATACTATGAGAATCGGGTCCTACATTAACTTTATCTCTGTTATCAACCCTAATAGTAATTCTTTGTTTTCCTGGTTTCAAAAAAGCACTTAAATCATATTCATGAGGAGCTACCAAAGAGTTTTGTAACCCAACCTCTTGTTCATTAATCCAAACACGAGTTTCTATATGTGTTCTTTCTAAATGTAAAATAACATGATTCCCTTTCCAGTTTTCAGGAATATTTACTTCTTTTTGATACCAAGCGGCTCCCACATAATGTTTGACAGGTGTTAACCAAAAAGGAATATGAATATTATCAGGCTGACGGTATTTTTCTAGGTTAGCTCTAAAATAAAAAGAACTATCATAAATAGTACCTGTCCAATTGGTACTTAAGGTAATATCATCACCTTTTAGGTTCTTAGCCATAGAACCCGGTAATTTTACAATCTCTTTTAAATCTCTTTTAAACCACTCGGCTAAAATTCCTTCGTCATTTCTATCTATTTCAAAACGCCAAGTTCCTTTTAAGTCAATTTCATCTCCCTCTTTAAAACTACTTAGTGTAAAAACAGTGATGAATAAAAGACTGAAATACAAATACTTTTTTACCATGTTATCTTGTTGTTTATATGTTTAATTCATATCCTAATATAGGCTTACTTTAACCTTATATTCTACTGATATTTTTGGTTCCTTAATTTCTAAAAAACTTTTCTTGTTACTAAAATCAGGAATTACATTTTTGTCTAAATAACTCAAATAAGAAGCATCTTTATACATCGGCATAAAATAAAAATACATATCGTTTGTTTTTAAAGCTTCTTGATATTTTTTCAATCCTATTGTCCAAGGTTTACTTGTGTACAAATCATCGGTTTGTAACTCTCCATTCATCATGCAAATTCCTCGATCTCCTCTATAATCAAAAGTGATAAATACATCGTTGATGGTTGATAAATCTAAATGATTGTTTTTTAACACAAAGTGACTATCATCTGTTTTTATTAAATCAATAGCTGGGTTTATTTTAGGAACCGTAACTCTCCAAGCACAACTATGAGGAATAGCAGATTTTATACGGCTTAATTTCCCTTCTGTAGTGCTTACTTTATCCACAGCAGGATACACTGTAAAATCTATTTCTTCTTTGTTGTTACTAATCAATGAAATTTGTTTATCATCATCTAAAACCAAAGCATTGCTAAAAATAATTTGTTGTTGATTGTTTGCTCCTACAGTATACATTTTAAGTGCTTCTTTTTGGGGCAACACTAAAAATGAAACACCATTTACCTGAAATTCGCTAATGCTGTTGTCTTTACAAACAACTACCGTATTTCCATTTTTTCTCAACGTTTTAATTCCTTTTCCCTTTACTTTAAAATTTCCTTTGATGTGCATTTCTGGAGCAATACCCTCCACCGAAACCATAACGTGATAAGGTTTGTTGTTATTTACAAAGTGATAAAAGGGTTGAAGGGTTGCCATTTGAATAGGCACTCCGTTATAATTAACATGAAAAGGAAAAATAGCGGAACTTCCAGATTTTAAGGTAAAAGTTCCTTCTGCTGGAAATTTCACTGCTCCTTTTTTTGTGTTAATTGTAATATTGAGATCCTCTAAATCTTTTGTTTCTATATGATCCTGAAAATTATGCATAAACAAATAACCTTTGGTTCCATCTCCTCTAACAGCATAGCGTAAAGTTTTGGTGTTTTCTGGCTTAATTTCATTATTTGTTTCAGGTAAAACAGGATATAGCGGAGCTAATTCATTCCCGTAAGATTGTAAAAAATAGTTGATTAATTTTAAGGAATAAAAACCACTTGTTACCTTTCCAAATTCTCCAATAGGAGCTTGATAATCGTACGATTTATTGTTTAATCCAGAACCTTCAGACATAAAATAATTACCAACTGAAGGAGTTGTTCCTCCGTGATACATATAAAATCCAAGTCCATTGGTTCCGCTTCCTACGGTACGTACCATTAAAGGTAAAAAACTTTCTCCTGGCACTCTAGGTCTACGATCATAGGTAACTGCCATTCCAGTTCCTAATTCTGCAGCCATAGAAGGATACAAATTCACATCATAACTCACCGGAGAATAATCTGGTTTTTGTTGTAAATCTTTAAACAAATAAAAAGAAGAGGGTTTATTCCCTGAAGTCCAAAATGGATAAGCATATCCAGCCATTACTGGAATAGATCCTTTTTCTATAATAGTAGCATACCCCCAACCTGTAGCGGTATAAATAGGAGCAATTAATCCTGCATCTATAGCCAAATTTTTAAGTGTTTTCATATGATCTTTACCCACATTCGCAAACTCATTTCCTTTGTTGTTAATTCCAACACCATCTTGAACAATTTTACGATCACGTCTGGCTGCAGTTCTTTCTTTTGGAGCATTTGTATAAGTAAAAGACCATGGTGCTGAAGAATGTTGATATTCATTTTCTATTTGAATACCAACAATAGGACCACCATCTTTAAACATCAATCCTTTTAATTGAGTTCCTATTTCTTGATAGAGACGATTGACATAGTACAAATAAGTTTGATCGTTACTTCTTACATCTATTGGTCGTCCATACAACCAATCTGGCAACCCTCCATTACGCATTTCTCCATGAGCAAAAGGTCCTACACGCATAATAACTTGCAAACCATTTTTAGCACATAATTCTGTAAAAGTTCTTACATCATAATCATCTTTCCAATTAAAAACACCTTCTTTAAACTCGTGCAAATTCCAAAAAACATAAGTGGCTACCACCGTAATTCCACCGGCTTTCATTTTTTTTAATTCTTCCTCCCAATATTGATGCGGATAACGACTGTAATGAAATTCCCCAATAACAGGAATAAAAGGCTCTTTGTTCTTTTCTAAATAAAAACTATTAACACTGATGGTATCTCCCTTAGAATTGTTGCCTCCTAAGTCTAAATGACCTCTTAAAACATCTGTTTTTACATTTGATACATCAATCTTATAATGATTTTGTGCATGTAATTTAACCTGATTAAATACCAGTAAGAACATGACTAAAATAGGTACAAGCTGCTTTTTATTGATTTCCATAAAATTAATTTCTTTAATATTATTTAATGTATTCATAAATATTCATCATCTCTAAATGTACCTGTACTCCTTGGTGATTGACATCCATTTTAGCAGCCTTTTTCAAATGAGGTGTTGCTTTAGAAGTATTGCCTAATCCATAATACCCTAATCCTAACATGTAGTGACAATGAATTTTATTACGGAAAGTTAAATCATCATCCCAAATCAATAAATCTGGTAAGGATACTGCGAAATAATCTAATTTGATGATTTCATTCATATGCTTATCTCCAAAGGCAATCAATGCATTAAAACGTTGTGCTGCTTCCTCTTTTCTACCTAGCTTAAGCAATGCCAATCCTTGATAAAATATTTTATCTGGTTTTTGATCGTTATAAAAAATAGCAGCAGCAGGTTCAGTATCTCCGTCTTTGGCTAGTTCCCAAAAATGACGAGCTTTTTCTATGTTTCCTAAACTTTCATGAGCACATCCTAACCAATAATGGAAATCATTTTCTTGTGCTCCTGATAATTTACCCTCTCCTAAATTATCAGGATATATTAAACATTGCTCTAACAGTTCAATGGCTTCCTCTTCTTTTTTATCAGCTAACAATTGTTTGGCTAACTCTACCCTTGCTATTTGATATTGTGTAGGAACCTTTCCCTCTCCTCCTTCCCAAGGATGAAAAATTCTTTGATCTATCAGCTCAATAGCTTTGGTGTACTTACCTAATTGATTACACAAAGTTGCATATTCTAAATACACATCGTCACGTTGTAAAACCAAGTCTATGTGTTTTTCTAAAAAGGCAAATCTTTCTGAAAAAGGTTTACACAAACGCTTATACAACTGATCTAATTCCATAAGAATTCGAGCATCCGTAGTATCTAAATTAAAAGCTTTTTCTAAAGTAGCCAAAGCTTTTTCCTCTTGTTGTAATTTATTAAAATAAGCCAATGATAAGTTTCTATGAACTGTTGGAAACGTACCATCAATACTTACCGATTTTTCCCAACAAGCAATGGCTTCTTTGTATTGACGTTTGTCGTACCACAGGTTTCCTAAATAATAAGGAGCTTTAGCATCATTTGTATTTATTTTTTGAGCGACTTCTAAAGCTAAAATAGCTTCTAAACGGTTTGGAAAACAATATTCTGGTGCATGAGTAGCTGCCAATTCAAATACAACTTTACTCTCTTTATTTGCCAAACTCAATGCCCACCCCATATAGTAATAAGTCATTGGAGTGGTTGCACAAACTTTTGTTCCAGCTTCTAATAACAAAACAGCTTCATCATACATTCCTGCAGCAATATAATCTAAGGCAACCACTTCATAATTGTGGATTTCTCCTCGCATTACTTGATGCATTTCTTTTAAATCAGTAGCTTCTTTTGTAATTAAATAAGATTCAAATCTACACCCAAAATTGAACAAATCAATTTTTATAGAATCATGGATTAAAGTCAACGCTTCTTGTTCTCTTCCTAATTTTCTTAAAATAGCTGCTTTTAAAGTTCTCGCTTTATGGTTGTGCCAGTTACGAATTAAAGATTTCTCTACTTCGTACAAAGCTTCAGTTAAATTGTTTTGCACACATGAAATTTGAGCACATCCTAAGTAACCCGCATCTTGCATAGCAGCATTCCAACACGATTTGTAAAAAGCATCATACGCTTCTTTATATTTTCCTTGGTATTGTAAAGACAATCCTAAATTGTAATGAGGTTCTCCATCGTATGGATTTGGATTGCGTTGTAATTGGGTTTTAATGGCTTTTTTAAAATAGGTTTCAGCTTCTACAAACTTCCCTCTACGCAACAACCAAAGCCCCATAGCATTGTTATTTCTAACATCAGAAGGATCACGTTTTAAAGCTTCTAAATAATAATCGGTAGCGTTATAAGTGGCATGCCTGTACTGCTCTAAATGCAACCCTGTTAAATACAATTGTTCACATGTCTCGGTTTCCTCAGGAGAAAATGCTGCTTTGGCTGCTTCAGGTGTTTCTTTCCCTTCTTGTGCTTCTGCCTTAATCCTCAATAATTCTCTTCCATTTTCTGCATACACAAATAATACCAAATTGATGACCTCAACATCACCTATAAAAACTTCTCTTTCATAAACTTGCTCTGGACTTAAATCTAAAACCTCATCAAAATACCCCTCTAAAACAACCTTAGCATTTTTTTGTAACGAAGTAACAAATACCTGTACAATAGCTTTATCATCTTTTTTCTGAATATTTAACAATACATCTTGTGAAGCATTTTTTACAACTCCTAACTCACGATAGGGCAAGAAATATTGAGTAAATGTTTTTTCTTCATAAGGTTGCATCCATGTAAAATCTGGTTGGTTGTCTGTGTAAACTCCTGCCATCAATTCGATATATGGACCATCCTCATCTGTTAAATTTCTATCCCATGCTTTTCCAAAATCACCATTTCCCCAAGTCCATTGTTTTTTTCCTGGTGATATGTGATGATTGGCAACATGTAACACGCCCGCTTGTGTATCATTTTCATAACCTCCAACAAAATTGAATTCTGAGTTGATGGCCATATAAGAAGTAGGAACAGGGATATTTTTATAGTTAGAAATATCTACTCCTTCAGAGTAATCTACTTTATAATAGGTTCCTGTTGCTATTGGAAAAGTAGACACATCTCTTTTTCCATGATCAAAAACCGCATGTACATCTGGCGGAAACACAGATTGATAATCTTCATTTACCGCAACAGCAGGATTTGCCCACCATAAAAACGTTTGAGGTACTGGTGTTGGGTTGTATAATTTTCCTTTAATTTCTAAATAAGCTTTTCCGGGACGTAACGTAAATCCTGCCATCCCTTTTTGATGGAACATTTTTTCATTTTCGCTTACCCAAACGGTAATACTTCCGTCTTCATTATTTTCAATGGTATGGTCTACAGGTAAAAAAGTACTAGGACGATGGTGTTGTGGCCAGTTAAACTCTATACCTCCAGAAATCCAAGGTCCTGTAAGTCCTACCAAAGCAGGTTTAATCACTTGATTGTAATAGATAAAATGACGTTTTTTTATTTTATCATAAGCCATTTGAACCCTTCCTCCAAGCTCAGGTAAAATCATCACTTTTATATATTCATTTTCAATATATACAGCTTTATAAACTTTGTCTTGCTTTTCATCTTCAATCTTTTCTACCACAGGATATGGATACACCACACCACTGCTTCCTTGATAAACTCTTTTTTCAAGAAAAATAGGATTTTTTTCTGCTTTACCTATTTCATACGTAGGGATAACTACATCCTCTTGCCAAGCTTTAACACTCATCTTTTTATTTATTTAAAAACTAAATTCTAACGATAACTATTTAACCAATTCTTTTTCTATTTCTTCTAAACTTTTCCCTTTGGTCTCTGGAAGATTTTTACGGATAAATAAAAACCCAAACAAACAGATCATTGCATACACCCAAAAAGTACCAGCTGCCCCAAATCCTTTATTTAAAAGCGGGAAAGTATAAGTAAGCACAAAGCATGCAATCCATAAAGAAAAAGTAGCAACAGCCATGGCCGCACCTCTAATTCTATTCGGAAATATTTCTGATAAAATCACCCAAGTAATAGGAGCTAAAGACATAGCATAAACACCAATACCAATCACAACTAAAGACAATACAGCAACTCCTTTTAACTCAAAATAAAAAGCACTTCCTAAAAGAATATATGTAACTGCTAACCCTAAAGAACCTAATAACATTAATTTTTTACGCCCCCATTTATCAACCGTAAACATCGCTACCAAGGTAAATACTAGGTTTACACTTCCTGTAATCACAATATTAAAAAGGGTATCACTTACTCCATAACCCGCTGCTGTAAAGATTTCATCGGCATAATTAAAAATAATATTGATACCACACCATTGCTGAAACACTGCCAACACAATTCCTAACACCAATACCATTCTATATTTAGGGTTAAACAAGGCTTTAAAATCAACCTTTTCTGCAACATCATTTAAGGTTGCCTGAATGTTTTCCATTTCCATTTTAGCATACATCTCTCCTCCTATTTTCTTTAAAGTAGGGTATGCTTTTTCTTTCTGATTGGCTTTCATTAACCAACGTGGACTCTCAGGTACAAAAAAAGTAAAGAGAAAAAAAGCAATGGCCGGAATTAATTCTGCCCAAAACATCCATCTCCACCCAGTAGTTCCATTCCAAGAATTACGTATATATTCATCTGTTACATCCACAGGAACCTCTTCTGCTATAAGAATATTAACCACTTGAGCCGCTAATATCCCTATCACAATAGTCATTTGGTTTAAAGAAACAAATCTTCCTCTAAACTGAGACGGAGACACTTCTGCAATGTACATAGGTGATAATGCTGATGCCAACCCTATTCCTAAACCTCCAATAATTCTATAAATAATAAAAACTTCATAAGTCTGGGCAACACCACTACCAAAAGCTGAAATGGTAAACAATAAAGCTGCTAATAAGAGTGGACGTTTCCTTCCTAATTTATCACTAATAACTCCTGAAAGAACAGCACCTAAAACACAACCTATTAAAGCAGAACTCATAGCCCAAGCTTGTAGATTGGCTGAATTGGTAATTTCAAAAAAACGTTCATAAAAGGGTTTCGCTCCACCAATCACCACCCAGTCATAACCAAATAGCAAACCTCCCATTGCGGAAACCATAGATATGGACAAAATATAAGGCTTGTTAAAATTTATATTTTTCATAAAATATTTATTGATTTATTTAATATTTACCAAAAAGAAAACTACTTTATTACAGATACAGACAAATATACTTTTAGTATTAGAGATAAAAAATGGAGTATTATTACTAAATAATGGATTATATTACGATTATATACTAATTTAGCTAAAAAATAAACTTTATCATGAACAATATACCGAATCCTAAAATTAAAGAAGGTTTTTTAGGTCAATCTTTTGTAGTTCTCCCTCGTGATAAAAAGAATAAAATAGGGGGCAATCTATTTTACAAACATCTTTTTCCTAGTGCTATAGGTTATTTTCCTTATGCAAAACATCACAATAGAGCTAGAAAACATGGAGTTGATGAATATATTTTTATTTACTGTTTAGAAGGTAAAGGATGGATTAAAATGAATGGTAAAACTACATGGCTTAGTTCTAATACTGGATTTATGATCCCCAAAAACACGGGACATCAGTACGGAAGTGATACGCAAGAAGCTTGGAGTATTTATTGGATTCACTTTACAGGAACTTATGCTGCTACGTTTTATCATCGTTTTACAGAAAACAAAGAAACCGCTATAAATATTGCTTTTGATGAAAGCAGAATTAAAACCTTAAAGAAAATAATTAAATTACTGGAGAGTGATTTAACGGATGAAAAAATAGAATTAACTCATTTTAAACTAATTGGTTTCTTAAGCTCTCTATGTTATAAAAATACTTTAGACAATAATGTTCAAGACAGAATTGAACATTCTATTCTTTTTATGAAAGAACATTTAAACCAAATATTAAGTATAGATCAACTAGCACAACAAGCCAGTCTTTCTGTTTCTAGATATACTGAATTATTTAAACAAAAAACAGGACATTCTCCCATTCAACATTTTATTAGATTAAAAATAGAAAAGTCCTGTGAGTACTTAAATTTCACCAATTTTAATATCAAAGAAATATGTAGAGAGGTAGGAATTCAAGATCCTTATTATTTTTCTAGGGTATTTAAAAAACAAATGGGCATGTCTCCTATGCAATACAAAAAAACACATTGTTAACTAATAAAGTCCCTCTAATTATTAGAGGGACTTTATAGTTTATTCTATTTGATATGCTTACTCATCTGTTTCTTTCACCAACGACACATCATCTATTTGAGCATTTGCATTGGCTGTTCCATCAGCAATAAAACCAATTTCTACTTTCCCTTCTTTAACAGGAATATGTTGAATAGTGATGGTTTTCCAAGCCTTATTTTCTTCTTTTACTAAATAGTTTACGCTTTCTTCTTTACTCAAGGCATACATTTCTAAGAGTTGAAACCCTTGTGTATTTTTAATCTTTGCAGTAAGTGTGTAAAATCCATCAGCTAAAGAAACGTAAGGCGATGAACTTATGGTTTGAGAAATTTTTCTTTTAAAATTAACTAGATCACTAATATTTAAACTTTTTTCTCCCACCACAACTGTTCTATCTTGTTGAGTGTTAAAATAGTTTAATACAGGAGAGGCTTTGTCTAAAGAAATAGAAGTTCCTTGTATAACTTCTGTAACCCAACCTGTTAAAACTGTTTGCACAGGTTTTACAGGACTTGGAATATGCCTTCTATCTGCTTCAAAACTTCCGTTTTTTACAAAATCATTATCTCTTGCTACTTTCCAGTTTCCTGTTTTGTTATTTAAATCCCATGAATTTAGAGAGTTAAAATAAGGCTCATCACCTATAAAAGAAAGAGGGCACCATTGGTTGTATCCTAATCCATTCCCTGCAAAATCAGACCAACGATCTCCACAATAAACCACCGTTTCTTTTTCACTTCCTTTTACATTTACAAAAAATCCTGTTTGAGTAATATGAGAAAAATCTTCTTCTACTCCTTTGGTAATAAGCATTTTGTTAGTAGGCAAGTAAGGTCCTCTAATATCATCAGCTACCAAATAATATGCAAAGGAAGAATCCCAACCATAAATATTAGATGCAAACATATAATATTTGTTTTGGTACTTAAACATACAATTTCCTTCTCTACTTGCTCCCCTAAAAATTTGAGTACAATCTAACAAGTCAACCTTTCCTTTTTTAACACCAATTTCGGAAACATATATTTTATTTCTTCCTTGTCCATATGAATAGATAAGGTAAGAGATTCCGGTATCCTCATCTGTAAAAACCGTTTGATCACCTGTATTAGTTGTCCCAATCATATCCTTCATACTAATTTTCTGATGCCATGTAAAAGGTCCTGTAGGAGTGTTGGCAACAGTAATTAGCACCTCTCCCCCGTGCTGAACAAACATGGCATATTTGTCTAATGCATTTATATAAGCAACTCCTAAACGGCCTACCCATGTTTTTTTTGTGTCTATAAAAGCTTGTTCTTCTGTAAAAACATCACCTTCAAAAGTCCAGTCTACCAAATTGTTAGAACTGTAACATGTAACCGATTGAAATCTATAAGTTTCAACTGTTTTTGAAGGATCTTTTCTATAAACATCGGCACCTTTATAATGCACCCCATACCAATAGTATTTTTGTTTGCCTGTAACTGGGTCGTTGAATTTAAAAATTCCTCCTCCTTGACTATAAATAGGCTTTCCGTCTTTGGTATTCCAAAAAACATCGTTTTTAATATTTTTAAATTGTGCTTGTAAAGAATTTAAACCAGCCACAAACAGAATAAAAAAACAAATAATGATAGAAAATTTATACTGTTTTTTGATACTCATATCCCTATAATTATTTTGGTTTCTAATTAATCTATAATTGTTTGTTTTCCTAAATGATAAGGAATTTTAGTGTCTTTAGTGTTTAAAACAATATAATCTAACATTACTCCTGCATCAACCATAAATATTTTTAACTGCTGCTTCCCTTTGAAATTTACAGGAACTTTAATTTGCTTTATAGCCTTATTTGTTAATACATTTTGTTTCCATTCTCTACTTCTCCCGTAAGTTTTAAAATTAATTTCTTGTAAAGGTTCATCATTCCATTGCACTGCAATACGAACTTCTCCATCGGTATGTAAAGGATGGGTAGGAATAGCCACTATATTTAAATAAGCATTTTTAGTTACTGTTTCTGTATAAACTTGATAAGTCAAAACTGGAGCTTGATCTACATTTTTATCAGTAATAGCTGATAAAGGTCTTGCATGCATTACCGAAGAAGAATGCCCTAAACCTTTTGATAATTCCCAAAACTTATTTGCCACAGAAGCGTTTTCTTGAAATTGACTTGCATAAAAAACAGCTTTTCCATTTTTTTCTACCACAGTGTTTGATAGATTATTTTGATAACTATCAGAAATATGTATTTCTATGGTTTTATTAAAATCATCTCCTTTAATAAGCAAAACGTCTTTTTTAGGACTTCCTGCTACTTTCCATGCTTGCCAATTGATACTAGCAAAAATTCGTTGTTCTAAAGTTGTTTCATTTAAGCTTCCTTGCTCTTTAGAAACCGTTAACCAATTTGGTTTTTCAGCAACCTTCCAATTTGCTTGGTCGGCTGCTACTAAAAATACATCCATAAAATAAGTGTCATTTTGGTTTACATAAAAAGTAGGAAGCACTGCTTTTTCTTTAGAAACTGCTAAAGTATCTTCTACTGAAATATTTATTGACTGATGAGATGTAATATTTTTAAGTTCAATTTCTGGATTATCAAACACAGGTAATCTTCTTGGTTTCATATCCATTATTTCTCTCCATTTACCATTAGAAACCTCATTGTACTTAGCAGTTAAGTTCACTATTTCTTCATAAGCTTTGTGAGACAATTCTTTGTAAAGACTTGCACTTTTTCTTGATTGTGCTTGATACGTTAAAGCTTTGTCTTTGTACATAAACTTTTTACTCATATTCGCTGCTGCATTTACAGGATAAGCAATTAATTGCGTAAAGGCACTTTGTAAATTTTCTGGCAATTGTTGCTGAATAGCCACTACTTTATCCTCTATTTTTTGATAAGCATCAATTCGTTGTTGCATTTCATCACCATTACTTAATGCGTTGTAGGCAGATTTATAAATAGGTGTGGTTCTCTCAGTTTGACTCCATCCCATAAACTCTGGTTTGCGTTCAAAAGCCAATTGAAAATAAGATTCTTTAACCGCTGCCAAATCATTTGCATATTGAGTTCCAAAAATACCTCCGTAAAAATCAGCTTCGTGTTTTTTAACTGCTAATGGATTTTTAAACTGTTCCGCATCAAAAGCCATGTCTAAAAAGAATTGCATGTTGTATTCTGCAGGTTTTATATCTCCCACATTTAATATCCAAATTTTTCTATTGTTTAACTCATAAGCTTTCATCATCTCTTCTCTAACTAAATATGGATTGGTAGTATCTAACCATAAATAATCATGTGGTCTACCCCAATAAGAAACGTGATAATACACTCCTGAACCTCCAACTCTTTGTTGTTCTTCTACATTACTTAAAGCCCTAATGTATCCATAATTATCATCTGTCCAAACCAAGGTAATATCTTCTGGAACTTTAAGTCCGTTTTTATATATGTCTAACACTTCTTTATAAACTGTAAAAGCCTGTGGTATTTTTGTAACATCTGGATTTATGTGCTTTTGTAACATTCCTCTTTGGTCGGCAATAACCTCTGTTAATACCTCAACAGCTTCTGCTTTAGATTTTACTCCTTCCATACCACTATCGTGAACACCACGCATTCCAATAGTATAAATTCCATCAATATTACTAGCTTCTTTTACTCGGTCTTCCCAATACTTAAAAACATTTTGTTTATTGGTTTTGTAATTAAATCGTCCCCATTTTTGTTTATTCCATTCATCTACATTGTTACGTAACATAGGTTCTGCATGAGAACTTCCTAAAACAATTTGGTACAATTCTGCCATTTTTCTGTTTCCAGGATAATGAAAAAAGGCTTTGGTACTTGAGTGCATTGCTGGCCAAATAGCATTGGCTTTTAAACGCAATAATAATTCAAAAATTTTAGCATATGTTTTAGGCCCAATATCACCTGTTTCTGGCTCTAAAGTTTTAGCTGCCCAAGGTTGTAACCCCCAATCTTCATCGTTTAAAAAGATTCCTCTATATTCTACCGATGGTGCTTTACTATAATACTCTGGTTGATTTATAACCAATGTGCTTTGTTGTTTTGCAGGGACATCTGCCCACCAATACCATGGAGAGACTCCTAGTTTTTTAGACAAATCAAATACTCCATAGGCCGTTCCTCTAGGATTTGTTCCTGCAATAATCAATGCCTTTTCTATATTTTTTTTAGGATTGGAAATGGTTTTATACATGTAACTTTCCCACTGATGCTCAAAATTATTTTTTATTGAGGCATCCTTTAAAAAAGTCTCTATAAATTTAGTTCCTAACGCCCCTATTACAATTACATTTCCTTTGGCTTCTTTGATATTAGTAATCACTGTTGGTTTGTATTTACTTACTTTGTAAATATCATCTGCCAGCAAATAAGCTGCAATAGAGTCTAAAGAATTTTCATCTTTATTGTATAAAATAGTTGTTTTTTTAGTCTCGCTTACAATTTCAAATGTTGACACATCATTGTTAGAAGTAGTGACAGCACTACAAGCATTAAATATTTGACTAAAAAGAAAAAGACTTAAAATTTGAAAATAATATTTCATATAATTGAGAATAAATTTATTGTTCATTGATACTAATTTCAGAAGATTTTACTCCAACTGATGTTACTTTTATTTTTGTTTCCCCTACTTTGTTTCCTGACCTTAGAATAATCATGGCACGTCCGTTAAATAATTTAGGAGTTAAAGAACCAAAGCTTTCCATATCTGCTGGAGCCCCGTTACCAATTCCTATAATTTGAGCAACTCCTTGAGATTTTACAGATATTTGTCTAAAATCATCTACAACCACATTTCCTTGATCATCTACCAACTCAACCAACACATAACTTAAACTTTGTCCGTTTGCTTTTAGTACTGTTTTATCTGCTGTTAATTTTAAAGCACTTGGCTCTCCGATAGTTTTTAAAACAGTGGTTGCTATTTCTTTTCCATTTTCTACCGCTACCGCCTTTAAAACTCCTTCTTTATAATTTACTTTAAATTGTGCTTTGTATTGACTGTTTGTAATTTGCTCACCTATAAGTTTATCATTTAAGTATAAAAGTACTTTTGGTGCTCTTGAATACACATTTATCTTCATTTCTTTACCAATCATATCTGGAAAAGTCCATGACAATGTTTCTTCTGACCATCCCCAAAAACTTACTTTTTTAATTTTACCCTCGGCTACAGGAAGTTCTACTGCCATACTTATCTTTTTTTCACGCCATAAAACATCTCTGTAATAAGATTGTGGTTTTTTAACACCTATCAAATCAATATCTCCACACCAACCGTTGTACCAAGGCCAACTCATAAATTGATGTACATTTTCTTCAGGATTAACTTCTAAAGAATTACCTATACCAGATTCCCCTAAATAATCCATAGCTGTCCAAACAAAATCACCAATTACATAAGGCAAAGCCTCTACTTTGTCCCAATTTTCTGAAGCTTCAGTAGCTACACTTTCACTACCATACATTACCCTATTAGGCATTTTACTATGTTCTTCTTCATAAAATCTCCACATGTAGTTATATCCAGAAACATCTAAATGAATCATCGCATTTTCCAATGAAATCATAGCAGTTCTATCTTTGTTCCAATATTTATTAACCCCAGCTGTTATAGGTCTAGTGGTATCGTATTTTAAAATTTCGTTTTTTAAGTATAAGGCTGTTTTCTTTCCTTTTTCTGAAATTCTTTCTCTAATTTCATTTCCAATACTCCACATAATTACCGAAGGATGATTTTTATCTCTAACAATTAAATTGTGAATATCTTTAGCGCTCCAATCTTTAAAATACAAATGATAATCTTGTTCATTTTTTTTGTTATTCCATTGGTCAAAAGCTTCATCAATCACCAACATTCCTATACTATCACAAGCATTCATAAAACTTTCTGAAAAAGGATTATGAGCTACTCTAACGGCATTATAACCATTGTTTTTTAATAATTTTACTTTTCTAATTTCTGCATCATCAAAAGCAGCTGCTCCTAACAAACCGTGGGCATGGTGAACACAACCACCTTTTAGTAAAACCGTTTTTCCATTTAACTGAAAACCTTTATCTACAGTGTAATCAATGGTTCTAATTCCATAAGGAATACTTAACACATCTACCACTTTACTTCCTTTACACAGCTCTAGTTTTATTTGATATAAGTAAGGATTTTCTACAGACCACAATAATGGATTGTTTACCGATAAATTTATATCAACATTTGTTTGACTTGTTTTAGCCACTTTAATTTTTTCCGTATTTGCAACTACTGTTTGTCCTTGATCATTTATAACAGAAACTTTTACTTTATAGTTTTTTTGTTTTCCTAATCCTTCTATTATAGTAGCAGAAACATGAATTTGTGCCTTGTTGTTTTCTACCTTTTTGGTTGTAATTTTAGTTCCCCAATCTTTTAAATAGGTTTTAGAGGTATGAAACATCCATACGTGACGATAAATTCCTGATCCAGAATACCAACGTGAGTTTTTTCCTTGATTTACTACTTTTACCGCAACTACATTTTGTTGACCTACTGGATTACAAAACTCAGTTATATCAAATCTAAATGAGGTATATCCATAAACATTTTCGTATGCTTTTTTTCCGTTGATCCATATTTCTGATTGATTATAGACTCCTTCAAAATACAATTCGTGACGTTGATTTTTTTGTTCTGATGTAATCACAAATGTTTTTCTGTACCAACCTTCACCTCCTACCGTATTACCTGTAGCAGCACCACCAACACTTGCTTTAGAAAAAGGCCCTACAATGGAATCCTTTATTTGATTTGGTAATTTTTCTATACTCCAATCATGAGGTAAATTAACTGTTCTCCATTCTATATCATTAAAATCCACTCGTTCAGCTTTATTAACAGTACCTCTAAAGAACTTCCAATCGTTATTAAACAATTGTTTTCTTTGAGAAAAGAGTGATTGAGAAAAATTTGTAATAAAAATTACGAGTATAATTAATTTTAATGCTTTCATGTAACTATAACTTTATTTCTTTTATTTTTATTTTATCACCATTAGGGTCAAAATCAAAAAGAATTTGATTGTTTTTGGTAATTGTTTTTAATTTTTCACCATTCTGTTCAACTGTAAAATGCGCTATTTGGTTTTTATCAACCACCATGGTTAGAGGAGTATTAAATAAATGTTTATCTAATGAGATTTTTGGAGTTATTATCCATTTTTTCCTTTTGGTAACAATATCTAATTCTATTTTTTTTTGTTCTTGTGTATAAGCAGAAATGTCATGAAAAGTCCCTACCCATATTTTATCTTCTAAAAGTTTCACTTCTCTTAAATGATTCCATAAAATAGAATCTTTCTTAAAAGCATCATATCCATAAGTAATTCCATGAATCATAGCAACACACCATTCTTTATTTTTTAATATAGTATCTATTTTATTAGATAGAATTTCTGATGTAGACTTTCTACCCATTTGGAATTGTTCTGTGCGAGTTCCCACACGATTCTTTGAAGCAGCTTTAATTACCTCTTTATTCATGCTGTTGTTAGGATAACAAAAGGTAGTAGGTCTTTTGCCTACTTTGGCTTCAATAACGCTATCATTATGAACTATTTCAAATTGCATTTCGTCTGGAGTACATTGGGTTAATTTTTTATGTGTCCACCCATGATTTGATATTTCATGACCTTGGCTAGATATTTCTTTTATTTCGTTCCATGTCAATCTAGGTTTTTCCCTTTTTCCTAATTCTCCTTCATTAATTGTATTTCCATTTATCCAAAAAGTAGCTTTAAAACCTAATTTTTTAAATTCTGGATAAATCAAAGTATAGTGTTCTTGAAGACCATCATCAAACGTATAACTAATAGCTGCTTGTTTATTGTCTTTGTATTTTGCTACAGAAAAAACAGCATGGGTTTGTTGCCCAAAAGCACTTAGCGTAAAAAACAAGAAGATGCTGTAAAGACTTATTTTATTTTTAAAAAAAATCATACTGATTACTTTATACATTAGACTTTATTTTTCTTTGTTTACCCTAAAAAACTTAGCCAATGGTAAATGTTGTTTTTTAACTTCTTTAACAAACAATGCTGCAACAACAGAAGCTCCATTAAAATTTAAATGAGTAGAATCTTGTTTTTTACCACTAAAATTATAAATCTCTTTTGACTTTTCTGGCCCCATACTCAAAACTAAATCATGAGTTAAAGACTCCATATCAACATATGCCGTATTGGTTTCTAGGACTATTTCTTTTGCAGCAATAATATAATCTCCATGAGTATCTATTAATTGTTTATGTTCATCAAAATGTCTTCTTACAATTGAAGAACAAATAATAGGAATAGCCCCTTTTTCTCTAGCTTCTATAATAAACATTTTCATGTTTTGTTGAAATGACCCAAATGGTTCTGTATGTAATTTTTCTTTAGCTTTTTCATCATTATGTCCAAATTGTAAAATTACATAGTCTCCTTTTTGCAAGCTATCTTTTACATTTTTCCATCTGTTTTCTGTAATAAAACTTAAGCTACTTCTTCCACTAGCTGCATGATTGTGAACTTTAGCTTTTTGATTGGTATATTCTTTTAATCCTTCTCCCCAACCAGACTCCGGAGCTCTCGATGCTTTTTTCTTTGCCATGGTAGAATCTCCAACCATCCAAATACCAACATTTTTATTTACGTGACAACTGGTTAAACACAAAACAACCAACAAAGCACTTAAAAATAATTTCATACTTATCAACTTTAAATCAACACAAAACTAGATACTATTATATGGCATTAATTATCATATTCGACTTATAATTATCAATTCAAGCCTTTTTTGGGCTATAAAGGGATAAACATTACATTATAATACCTAATGAAATCAATCATTTATACAAACTCCTATTTTAGATCTCTATCATTTTAAGAACAAACATTACCTCTCTAATATGATAAAAATAATAGATTGTAATCTTGTAATTTCATCACTCATTATTCACTTGTTTGCTTTCCAATTTTACAGGACCAAGCAGACCTGATGGAAGTAATTTAGAATCTTTATTAAAAAATTTAAATGACACAAAAGTATATCTGTTTTTAGACGGACGTAGTTTCTTTTCTACCAACCATTGAGGAACAGTTGCAAGCATACGACCAATTACAGGATTACCTGGAGCATATGGATAAACAAAAGGCTCTCCCCATTCAGCATCCTCTGGTTCAAACTCATCACCAATCATTCTATTGGGCCAAAGGTTTGTTATTTGAACCTCTAAAATATTTTTACCTGTCTTTAATTTTGAACCAAAATTTAGTCGAAAAGGAGGTTTCCATAAAGTACCGCACTTCTCTCCATTTAAAAACACTTCTGCTATATTTTTTACAGCACCCAAATCTAAACTAACAACAGTATTAGAATTACAAAAAGAAGCTGGTACTTCAATTTCTTTAACATACGAAGCAGTTCCTGAAAAATACTTTACTCTTGAATCTTTGTTATCCGTCCATGAGCTAAGTTCATCAAGAACAATGCTTTCTGGTGCTCCCCATCCGGAAGGAAAGTTCACCTTCCATGCCCCCTCTATATTTATAACACTAGATTTTGTTGTGATATTTTTACTTAAACCAGGCCCTTGCTTGCTTGTGTCTTTTTGAAACACCACAAAAACAGAACCTCGAGGATCTAAATTCAACAATACATCTGTTCTTTTATCATTTTTTTTCCAATGTAATGCCTTTTCCATTTGTCCAGTATCAGCATGCCATAATTCTGGTTCTTTCCCCTGAATACGAAAAGAAGCATTTACTTTAACAGCTTTATTTTCTTGATTAGATATAAAATAAATATCTAAATTATTTTCTTTCTTATGAATCCACTCTAAACCAGTATCATCGCTAAACTGTAAATCGGGTTGAACATTTAATTTATGAAGTACATTAGGTAATGATTCTCCACAAAAAACCTTCCCTTTTCCATACTTATGCTCTTTTATTAAATTACCATCACAATCTCCCCAAACGTCATCTCCTATTTTTTTTATACATTCATCATTTGCAGGATAATTCTCTAAATCAATTGCTTTGTTAGGTTTAGCTCCTATTACCACAGCACCTTTTTTTACAAGTTGACGGATTTTTTTTGCAACGGGTTCGGTAATTCTATTAGATTTTGGAAGTACAAGCACACTATAACTCATTCCATCTGGCATTTGTAATCTCCCATCCTTAACAGTCATCCTTTCTAAGAAAGCCCTTTCTCCACATTCATCACCTGCATAACCTTTAGGTCTTGAATTCTTATTTCTATCTCCAAATAATTGTAAATAACAGATATCTCCTACATATAATCCTTTTTGTAACATTAACTGACAACGAGTAAGATAATCTACCCACTCTTTACCTCCGTGATTCCACCATGTTTGACCTGGTGAAAATTGAGTTCCCCATTTACCAAATGTCATACCTGGTTTTACATTTGTCCACGGATTTTGTGCTGCAGCATGTAGCATAAGTTGATTTACACCTTTACAAAATGCACGATCACCAGCTCCTTTAAGTTCATAAGGACCATCCTGCCATGCCGACAAAGGCCAACAAGTAAAAGCTTCGGCATTTACTACTTGCTTTCCTAATGTATGTGCTGCTGATACCACTGGTTGTACAGTTTTCCATCCCCAATTTGGTCTAGTCCAGAATTCACAAGCAAGTTGACTTTCTCCACCACTAGCACTTTGTATATCAAAAGGTCCTGTATAAGGTTCTACTAATAAATCCATACCTGGTGTTTCTCGAGTTAATTCATCCATATACAAATAATAATTATTTGCAAAAAGATCAGATATGGTTTTCTTCCAATCATACTTAAAACGACTTGACAATGCTTTGCTTTCTATAGTTTTACCTGCAATTACTGGCATCCACGAAAGCAAATCGTATCCTCTAAGTTTTTTGAAATTGTATAACATCTCTGGTGTCCAATTTTGCTCACCTGCTTCGTAACTATCTATTTCAATTTGGGTAAAAGTAGTTCCAGCATTTTTTCCTGCCAACGCTATCAGTTGAGAAGGATATCCTGACCAATATTTTTTAACTGCTTCCTTGCTAAGCTTATCACATTCAAGTCCTACACCAGATAAAGGTGATGTATTGATATTCGTTTGTCCAGTAGTAGTATGTCCAAAACGCAAGATAATCCACTTTCCTTTAGGAACCTTCCAATTTAACACTCCTTGCTCAGTCATTTTATCAGAAATATCAATAACATTGTTTTTTGATACTATATCTTGATCTGGTATAGCAATAACAGCAATATCCTGATAATAATTCCATTTTTTATCTACGGAGGGTTGCTTAATTACAATCGGATTTTTAATTGAATGATTTACTTTTATTTGTGTCCAAACCAATTTTTGCATGGAGTGCTCCACTTTAACACAAGGGGCTGCACTTGATGACCACCCAGGACAATTATGTGTTCCAAATGTTAATCCTAAACGAGCACATTCGTCTATAGAAAAACGCATTAATTCTTTCCATTTATCATTACCAATCTTAACACTTGGATCATTTGCCAAAGCCTGATTGTCTCCACCTACCTGAAAGTTATAAACACCTGCAAAACCAATTTCTTTAAACGCTTCTAAATCGGCTGTGATTCCCTCTTTACTAACCACTCCATTCATCCACTGCCAAATAATGGAAGGAGCCGGTCCCTTAGCTTCTTTAAACTGAGAAGATAAATCTTTATTTTGACCCGAAATATTGTGAAAATTTACAATTAAACATATCAAAAACAAGCTTCTGAGTTTTTGATGTAAAAGAACTAATACTTTCATTAATTTTATATTTATTATTTTAATGACAACAACTTTATTTATACTCAAACCAATCAAACACTGCTTTGTTATTACTTTTCTGTCCATTGGCAGTTGTATACATTCCTATTCCTGGCCCATTAAACCTATTGCCATTTCCTTCTGCTATCACAGTTATATTTTGAACAGCTCCAACCTTTATCATCTTATTTAATGAGGCTCCCGCACTAAATTGTATATCCAACTGATTTACATCTACCTTAAAAAACACAACGTCTTTACTATAAGGTAAGCTCGCGATTTCTTTTTTCTCTTTTTTAAACTTTTTAATGAGAACTACTCGTTTTTTTTCTTTAACCAACATATAATAACTGTTGTTTGTTCTGTAGATAATAAGTCCTGCTTGTTCATTCTTTTTGGGGTTAAAAGATAGTTTTGTAGTAGCTGAATATTTAAAATCTTTTATACGTTGGATAAGTATAGAGGAATGGTTTAAACTATCTGCTACACTTGGCAATACATTTAAATAAAGTTTTCCATTGCTGGTTTTATAAAACTCATTTTTAGGAGTATTTATAGTGTACCATTTTTTAGATACTTTATCAAATTCATCTTTAGCATTTTCTGGCTCCACTGGTGTCCATGGTAACAACGGTCTTTTCTGCTCTATTAATACTTTACCATAACCAGGATTAAAAATTGGAGTTCCTTCTTCTATATTTACTTTACATAAAAATGTTTCACGAGTAAGTCTAACGTTGTTTTTAATATCTCTTGTACCCAACACAACAGCCCACCATTCTCCATTTTGTGTCTGTACCAAATCACCATGTCCTATAGTTTGTAGTGGATAATTATTTCCAAACTGTCTGTGCGATAATACAGGGTTTACTTTATCTGCTATATAATTTCCAAAAAGAGTAGAGCTATGATGTGAAGTAATGGCATGATTTGAACTTGAACCTCCTTCTGACATTAACAATAAATACTCATCATCTATTTTATATATGTGAGGTCCCTCTGCATAAGCAGCATTATTTGCATAACCATAAGTCAATATTTTCTTTTCCCCTATTAGCTTTTGTTTTTCTAAATCTAATTCTTGTATCCAAATAGCACACTGTCCTTGCCATTCGTGTTTAAAATCCCAAGTATTTCCTGTATAATAACAAGTTCCATCTTCATCCCAAAACAATGAAGGATCAATTCCTGAAGCCTCGTTAAGCCATACAGGATTAGACCATTCTCCTGCTGGATCTTTTGTAGTTATATAAAAATTACCTCCGCAATTATTACAAGTAGTAATTAAATAAAATAATCCTTGATGATAACGAATAGTTACCGCCCAAACACCTTTTTCATCTTTAACTCCCTCAAAATCCAACTGTTCTTTTCTTGTAATACCATGACCGATTAACTCCCAATTAACTAAATCTTTACTATGATAAATAGGAATTCCTGGAAACCAAGTAAATGATGATGTTACCATATAATAATCATCACCAACTCTGCATATAGAAGGATCTGGATTAAACCCTGATAACACAGGATTTTTAAAATTAGTAGGAGCTTGCTGCCCCATAGAAAAACCATACACTAAAAGAAACCCTATGATTATAAAGCTTTTTATAGTCTTTAATACATAAATATTATAAAGATACATTGCCTTGTTTTTTATTTTTTAAAACACACTATATACACAGCTGTTTTAGTTTTATTATTTTACACTTTATTATTTAAAAGAATCTTTACTTTTTAATCATTATTTTATCTATCGATACAAAATCATCAGTACTTCCAAATTTAGTTCCGTCCTTTTTGTACCAATTTCCATGATCTCCAACAACACTAACCACTAATTTATAATTGCCTTTTGGTAAAACAGGACTTAAGTATTTTAAAGAAGTTTCAGCGTATTTAGAATACATTTCTATAATATTACTCTGTATTATTTTTCCATTAATATCTTGAACATCTACTTTAGCATATCCTCCATTAGGACGAGAAACTCCATAAATCCCTATTTGTGTTCCTTTAAAGTTTAGTGAAATTGATGCGTTTTTCTCGTTAGAATAGCTATCTGAAAATTCATCATCACCATTGGCACGAGTCCAATTTCCTATGTATTCAATTTCTTTGGTATTGGTATTCTCAACTATTTTTCCTTTTAGTTTTTTTGTTGACCACTCTCCTGTTTCTGTATTTATTTGCCAACTTTGTTTAAAATCTGGTAAATAAATAGAGTCTTTAACAACCGATAACGGTTGCCATACATAAGTAGCAGCAGAATTTTGACGAGGAAAAGACCAACGATCTCCCATATAAACAAAAGTAGTGTCTTTGGAACCTTGAACAGGAAGCACAAAAGTACATTGAGAATTCCATGTTAAAGATCCTTTAGGAGCAAAATGTCCGTGTGATTTCCATGGCCCTTTTAAAGAAGTAGCAGTAAAGTAATAATTATCATTTCTTTCCCAAGAAGTTAAACTAGATCCTAACCAAAAATAAACACCTTCTTTTTTAAAAATAATTGGAGATTCACATTGACCTGTCATATTTTTAACCACTTGCTCAGTTACACTTTTGTAATCATCTGCCAATTTGTATAAATTTCCTGAATGAGTTACTATATAACCACTTCCATCTGTATCTTTAAAAACCCCCATATCCCATTTTTTAATTGGTTCACCATTAAACAGAATAGGACCTTGAAAAGTATAAGTTCCATTAATCGTTTTACTGGTGGCATAACCTACACACTGATCATTGTATTTTAAGTTATCGGTATGTAAAAACATGACATACTCTCCTGTTTTTGGGCATTTTAATACTTTTGGCCTTTCTCCAATTCTATGAGGTCCTAGTCTACCAGAATCTTGAACTGGCAGTACTATATTTTCGAATGTCCAATTGTATAAATCTTTAGATGCGTAACAACTTACTCCATTAAATTGAATATCATCATCACTTTTAAATTCACCAAAAAGATAATAAACATCATTTTCTTTAATGATACCTGCACCATGAGCACTAACTGTATTTCCATGATTATCATACCAAGGAATACCTGAATAAATAGCATTGACTGGTTTTGTGTTTTGAGCAAATGAAATAATACTTGTCATCATCAAACTAATAATGATATATGCTTTAATTTTATTTTTTATCATGTATTTATTCTTTTTTAAATTTATACTTATTAGAGTCTTTTAAATAACTGATTGTCCCTTTAGTCTAAATATATCTCCAAGATTTTTAAACTACACCATTACTCACAAAAGACACTTTTAGTTGTTATACTTGTTTATAACCGCAAGACTCACAAATATGAATTATTAAACGAAAAAAGACATAACAAATCTGTTCAAATACCTAACAATTTTAAGCATTCAAACACACAACACACATTAAACAACTGATTTACAACAGAAAAAAAAGTCTATTTATGAGATTCTAAATATTGAGAAGGTGACATTCCAAAATACTTTGCAAAAGCTCTTGTAAAACTATTTGGAGCACTATAACCAACCTTATATGCTGTTTCAGAAATGTTATATGCTCCACTTAACAAATATTCTACAGCCTTGTTCATTTGAAAAGTTGTGATGAAGTCATTTACAGATTTATTGGTCAATGCTTTTATTTTTCGGTAAAATTGAGAACGACTCATTCCCATTTTTTCGGCAAGAAAATCAACATTAAAAACAGCATCTCCCAAATACATTTCTATAAGCTGAGAAACTTCTTCTAAAAAAAGTGTATCAGCAGAGTTGTTCGCTATCTTTTTTAACTCTTCTACAGATCCTTTAGCAAACAATGCTCTTAACAGTTCTCTCTGTTTTAACAAATTTTGTATTCTAGCATATAAAACACTACTTGTAAAAGGCTTTATTACATAACTATCTGCTCCGGTTTCATAGCCTGTTGTTTTGTCCTTGTCTGATTGTTGTGAGGTTAATAGAATTACAGGAATATGACTTGTAATTTTATTTGTTTTTAACCTTTTACAAAACGCTAAACCATCCATTTCAGGCATCATTACATCACTTATAACGATGTCTGGAATATGCTCTATAGCCAAAGCGATTCCCTCTACTCCATGTTTTGCAGTAATTACTTTAAATTGATGTTTAAAACTCAAATGAATATAGTCTCTTATTTCTTGATTATCATCTACAAAAAGTAATATTGGTAGGTTTCTTTTTTTTAAATCTGATGTGTTTTTAATTGATAAAATATCGTCTTCTTGTGTATTTTCCTCAATAGTATGTTCTAGGTTTATTTCCTGTACAATGTTTTTAACAGGCAAGCTTACTGTAAAAATAGTTCCTTTATTCAATTGGCTTTCTACTTGAATACTTCCTTCATGTAAAAGCACCAATTCTTTGGTAAGAGACAAACCTATACCAGAACCTTGGTTTTGATTTTTACCTCCTTTGGTTTGATAAAACAATTCAAATACTTGTTGTAATTCATCTTTTGCTATACCAATCCCCGTGTCTTTTACTTGAAAACAAACAAATTCTTTATCCTCATTTTTAAAGTAAACACTTACCTCAACACGTCCTTTTGCTGATGTAAACTTAATAGCGTTTGATAATAGATTATTTAAAATAATATTTAATTTATGTTCATCAAAACCAAAAACAACTTCTTGTATAGCAGACACAAATTCTAATTCAATTGATTTTTCATCAGCCTGTGTTTTAAAAGAAGCAACCATCGTTCTAATAAATGAAATGAAATCCATTGTTTTTAAGGATAGTGAAAAATGACCTGTTTCTAATTTTCTAAAATCTAACAATTGATGAATTAACAACAACAATTGCTTTGCATTGCGATGCATTAACTTATAATATTGTTTTACCGTTTCTGCAGGCAATTTTTCTGAAATTAACTTTTCTAAAGGATCTACTATTAAAGTTAAAGGAGTTCTAAACTCATGAGATATCTCTGTAAAAAACTGAAGCTTAGCTGTATGAATTGCTTCTTTTTGTTTTAGTCTTACTTTTGAAAAAACATAATATACAATCAACCAAATAAAAATAACAAACAATAAAACATATACTAAAATAGCCAAAGTAGATCTCCACCATGGAGCAATTATATTTATTTTTAAACTTTTAGGAGTAGGATTCCAAACACCATCACTATTAGCAGCCATGACCTTAAAAACATAAACACCAGGTGAAAGATTGGTATAGGCTGCTTTTCTATTACTAGCGTTGGTATTTATCCAATTTTTATCAAAGCCCTCTAGTTTGTATTTGTATTTATTTCCTTCTGAATTAGCATAATGTAAAGCTGCAAATTCAATTTCAAAAATTCTGTTTTCCCAAGTAAGGTTAATTTCTTTGGTACACAATAAAGATTGCTCTAAAACGACAGTTCCATTTATTTCTTGACCAATCTTTACCTTTTGATGCATTACACTCAAATCCGTCAACACTATCTCTGGTGGATGTGGATTGGTTTTTATTTTGGTTGGAAAGAAAGCATTTAAACCATTGGTTCCTCCAAAAAACATTTCTCCAGAGTCTTTGTCTATATAACAAGCATTCTGACTAAACTCATTTCCTTGCAAACCATCTTGTATATTAAAATTTTGTAACTTAAAACTACTGATGTCTATTTTAGTCAATCCCTTTTTATGACTTACCCACACAGATTCTTCTCCATCAAACAGCACTCCCATTACCATATTATCTGGCAATCCATTATCTACATCAAAGGTTATAACCTTTTCCGTTTTAGGGTTTAACCTACACAAACCAGCATCTGTAGCTACCCAAACCATTCCTAATGAATCAATAGTTAACGAATAAGTTCTGTTAGAAGGTAGAGAATTTATATTTTCTTTTTGATGATTATAATGTTTAACCGTATAAGCCTCATTTTTAAGTTTTGAATTGTTTGGAATTAATTGACTTATTCCTAAATCTTCGGTTGCAACCCACAAATGATGATTTTTATCTTCTTTTATAGATCTAATGTATTTTCCTATAGACTTATTATGCTGTAAAACTTGAGTAAATTCTTCTGATTTATAATCATACAACACCAAACCATACAAAGTACCAATCCACATGTTTTTTTTATGATCTTGGAATAAAGAAAAAATATTCCCACTATAAAAATTTCTGTTATACGGGGGAACCACAACAGTAGAATCAGCATAAATAAACAAACCATTTTTAGTACCAATCCACATGTTTCCATCTTGATCATTACATAAAGCTCTAATTTTTAAATCTCCTAATAAATCACCGTCTAAATATTGATACAAAGGAGTGTTTTTATTTTTATCAATAATAGTAATTCCTCTATTTTCGGAACCTATCCAAATTCTTCCTTTATTATCTTTACTAATAACCCTTACAACATTATCTATAAGCCCTTCTCCTTTTTGCCCCATAAAATAATTGGTAAAAGGCTTATTATAAATATTAGTATAATTTACTCCCCCTGATTGTGTACCAACCCAAAGATTTTCTTGATTGTCTAAATAAACATATGATGCTTGATTTCCTGACAGCGAAAAAGGATTGTTTATTTCTTTCTTATATTGAATAACTTGTGAAGTAGAAAGATTGGTTTGTAACAAACCATTAGCTCCTCCATTCCATTTAAACTTTTCATTTTTTGCTTCTCTATAAACGTTGCTTCTCCAATTTTTCAAAGCATTTAAGACTGTTTGAGGAGCTTTATTTTTTAAGTATCTAGTAAAATTTTCCTGCTCAAAATTATACTTAAAATAATAATCTTTGTTCTCTGTTTCTACCCATATATGCTCGTTAGCATCGTTAACAATAGCACTAATTCTATAATCTGTAAGAGCTGTGGTATCATTTTCTATGGGTCTAAAAGTTTTTACATCATAACCATTAAACCTTGCTACTCCTCCCCAGGTTCCAAACCAAACATAACCATACTTGTCTTTAGTAATGGCATATACAGAATTTTGAGGCAACCCATTATTCACATTTAAATGTTGAAACTTAAATTTTTCGGTTTGTCCAAAAGTGGAAATTGAAACAACAAAAACCACAATAAATAAAAGTGTTTTATAGGAGTATAATTGCTGCATTAAATATGAATAAACATTATTTTTTAAGGTGGTCTAAACTACAAAATAAAAAAGAGATTCACATAATAGCGAATCTCTTTTACCTTTTTATAACAACTATAAAAATGAAGGAATTAATAGTAATTTTAAATAAACTACCTCTAATTAATTACATAATATTTTTACAGATTTTTGTCCCTCTGCAGTTTTTAATGTTGCAATCCAAACCCCAGGGTTTAAATTAAAACTTGTATCTGCTTTTGTTGATAAACTTTTTACCAAAGCACCTGTAATACTGTAAACTTCAATTTCAGTTACTTCTGTAATATTACTTACAGACACTGTATTTCCTACTGTATAAATATTTGCTGTTACTTTAGCAACATTTTGATTAAATCCAAGAGATACAGGTGCAGAATCAAGATCGGATACAGTAAATTCAACTCCCGTTTTTCCAAAAGCAAATTTATCAAACCTTAAGCCATCTTCTCTAGCTCCAACTTGAAATTGTAATGTTGAATTTCCGTTAGCAACCGTATAATTAGTTAGCACTTCTGACTTTAACATTTGAGAAAGATTAATCCACTTCCATTCTTCATTTTTAGAATCTGTAGTGATATAATTTCCATCAACAATAGTTCTATAATCTGTAGCTGATGAATAACCATGTCTATTTGTCTCGTTTTGTTTTACCCAATGATCTGCATTATTCACATCTTGAACTCCAAAACCTGCTGCATTAAAAAAACTATCGTCGGTAGCACCACCAGGACCAATATACATTTTTCCATATAGGTCATATGTTCCAGCTTCAGCAAAAGTCACATTATAAGTAACAACTTTATCTGCACTTGCAGGGAAATCACCGTTTAACAAATCAGTTTTAGGTGCGATATAAGTAATCTCTCCTTCGGTTAAAATTTCATAATCTGTTGTTGCGCTAAAATTACCTGATTCTGCTTCAAAAGCAATAATAGTACTCTGAGCAAAAAAACTTGTACTTGCCAACATTAATAAAATTGTTGATGTAATTTTTTTCATAAATAATATAAATTTTAGTTATGCTACAAAACTACTGTAGATAGGTATTTTAAAATCTATCAAAAAAAGACATTTCATATCAAAACATGACTTATACTATGTTTTAAGCAATAATAGAACCCAAAAAAAACAATATTCTTAAAAATTAATCTATTTGTTTTCTAAATTGAGACGGACTACAACCAGCATATTTAGAAAAAGTTCTAGAAAAATTAGAGGGCTCTGAGAAACCAAGTTTATATGCTATTTCTGAAACGGTAAAGTCTACCTCTTTTAGCATTTTTTCTGCTTCTTCCATTTTTACTTTAGTGATAAATTCATGTACAGTATTACCACAAACGGCTTTAAGCTTTCTGTATAATTGCCTTTGACTAATATTTAATTCTGCCGCTAAAACATCGGCATTAAAGTCACTATGGCTAATGTTGCTAATAATAATTTCATAAGCTTTGTTTACAAACTTATTATCTAAACCCGATATTTCTTGTTCTATATCTTTTACTTTTTTAAGACCTGATAGTTTTTTTTGCAAAATCTCTCTATTTCTTAGTATACTTTTTAATTGAGCTCTTAACACCTCAATACTAAAAGGTTTATTTATATAGGCTTCTGCTCCTAACTGATATCCTTCTACTTTACTTTCATTAGCTCCCTTAGCGGTTAACATTACTACTGGTATATGACTTGTGTTTTCATTTTCTTTTAATGTTTTACACAATTCTGTACCTTCCATTTCAGGCATCATAATATCAGAAATGATTAAATCTGGTATCTTATCTATAGCTGTTTTTAATCCATTTTTCCCATCGTATTCCTGAAGTATTTCATAATCTTTTTGCAACTCAAGGTTTAAGTATTTTTGAATATCTGGATTGTCTTCAACAATTAAAATTGTTATGTTTTTGGATGCTAATGAGCTTTTATCACCCTCTATGTCTGAATCAAGTTCTTTAGAATTTACCAATTTTTCAGTAATCTCTTGCTGTGTTGCTCTGTAGGGTAATGATATAAAAACAACCGTTCCTTTATTTACATTACTTTTAATTTTTATTTCCCCCTCTAAAAAAGAAACTAAGTTTTTGGTTAATGATAGACCTATTCCTGTTGAGTAGCCATAAAAAGGACTGGCATCTATATTGTTAAATGGTTCAAATATATTTTCTAAAGTTTTTTCTTCAATACCTATACCATTGTCTTTTATTTGAATTTCTATGAATGAATTGTTTTTATTCACAAACACATCAATACTTACTTGCCCTCTATCTGGAGTATATTTAAATGCATTAGAAAGAATATTCATTAACACCTGTTCTGTTTTTTCATAATCTAATATGCAATAACTAAGACTTTTGTCTATGGTAAGTTCTAATTCAATATTCCTTTTATCAGCAATAAACTTGTACTTTTTATAACATTCTTTAACAAAAGAACTAAAATCTTTACTTGTGTTGTTTAATGTAAGTAATCCAGAACCTGGCTTTTTAAAATCTAATATTTGATGAATTAAATCTTTTAAATAAGTAATATTTCTATTAACAATCTCAAAATAAGTTTTTTTATCTTCTTCAGATATTGTTTTACTTTGCAACCTTTGTAAAGGATCTACAATTAAAGTTAAAGGGGTTTTTAAATCATGTGAAATTCCTGTAAAAAACTCCATTTTTTTCTTATTCAATTCTTTTTGCTGCTCAGCATTTATTTTCTCTTGTTCTATTTGATTTTTTAACCTATCTCTGTATAAAATCTCTGTAAAAACCCAATAAACAACAACTATAAACAATGCAAAATAAAATGATTTTGCCCACCAAGTAAAATACCAATACTCTTTTATTGTTATTGGTAATGCTACTGTAGAAACATAGGTCTCATTAGGAACTAATTGTCTAATTCTAAACTGATATGTTCCTGCAGGAACTTTTCTGTATGTAATTTTAGGATTGGTGGTAGTACTCCATGTATCATCGTACCCTTCTAGCTGATATTCAAATATTTTACTTGTTGCATTTGAATAATTAAACATTGCCAATTCTATAGTAAAATTTCTACTTTCTGGATCCAAAACCAACTCATTGGTTTGTGACAAACTTTTGTGTAAAACCACATGTTTATTCACCACATCTAAAGGCTTTATTTTTTTTCCTGATAAATAAAGTGATTTTAAAATAAATGATTTTTTATACTTATCGTTTTTTACTTCATTAGGATTAAAATGTAAGTAACCGTTTTTTGCTCCTAAATAAATATTATTAGTCTCATGATCTTTATATATTGATTGACCTAAAAACATCCAAGCTCCTAATTGATCTTCTTTTTTATAATTTAAAACTTTTTCGGTTTTATTTTCTAACATAGTAATCATTCCTTTACGAGCGATCCATATATTATTTTTAGCATCTTTTTCAATAGACACAATATTATTATCTAAACTTAAAGGAGTTAACGGAACCTTTTGTATATGTACTTCATCATCTTCAATAAAAATCTTATCTAGTCCCTCACTAGTTCCTACCCATATTAATCCGTTATCATCCTCTATGACTGCATTAACCAAATCGCTAGAAACCTTGTGCTTATCTAAGTCACTAGATATAGTAAACCTTTCTTTTATAACTGTTTCATAATCATTATTAAATCTTAACCTTAACAATCCTGATCCATTAGTAGCCAACCAAACGTTATTTTTGCTATCTACCAAAAGATCCATCACTCGTTCATTGTTTATTTCGCTTCTATATCTTTTGTAGGTAGATTTTAAAGTTAACATATCAACAATAACAAGTCCATTATAAACCCCTACAAATAATTTAGTTTCATTATATTCTGTTATTGTATACACACTGTAAACTACTATGTTAGGATGTTTATTTTCATCTACAACAGAAGTTATTTTATTTGTTTTTTGGTTGTAATGTTCTAACCCATCTACTCCTCCAATCCAAATACCTCCATGACGATCTTTATACAAAGATCTAATCTTAGTCAATCTTGTGTTGCTTTTGTAAAAAGGATGCTCTTTTACCAATTGTTGATTTTTATAAATCAACACTCCATTATTCATGGTACCTAACCACAACTCATCATCAACCTGTAAAAAAGCTTTTATTTTTAACAACTTACTTACCCCATTTTTTGATAGGTAACTATAATGAAATTTAAATGCTCCATGATTTACATTTGCCTTATAGACTTCTCCTGAATCTGCTCCCAACCACAAAACATCATCATTATCTATATAAAAAGAAGTAATATGATCATCTGTTAAACTCCCCGGAATACTAATATCGGCATTGAATAATGTAACTTCTCCTGTTTTAACATCCTTAGACATAAATTGATTGGAGCGAGTTAAAATATATTTTTTGCCATTGATAATTTTATGTTGGTTTAACTCTGTAGAATAACTTTTTAATTTTGTTTTAATGCTTTCATCTACACTATCTTTAGGATGCTGCGTAAAATTTTCTAAATCATAATTGTAGTTTACATACTTAAAATCGTAGGTTAAAAACCATAACCCTTGTTTTTTATCAAACACTACATTTCTTATACTACTATTTGGTAATGATGTTGTGTCCTTTTTATTATGGTAATAATAATCATAGGTATTTCCATCATATCTATATACCCCGTTTTTACTTCCAAACCATAAGTAACCAATGGAGTCTTTTGCTATACCATGAATAGCTGTTACAGGATTATTATGCTGACCCAACACTCTTTCAAAAAAAAGACCTTGTGCATAAGTGGTTTTAGAGATAGAGCACAACAATATAATTGTTAAAATAATGTGTCTATATTTTAACAAACAAATATTATTTTGACTTAAAAAACTAATATTCATATTATCTTTTATCTTTATGTACTTTTCTTAACAAATAACACTAAAAATAATAGATTCTCATTACTTTTTTACGATTTTTTTAGCGTTTACACACCAAGTATATATTGATTTAAACAAAAAAAAGCCTTGATAAAATCAAGGCTTACAAACTACTACTATCTTAAATTAATAACCAATTAATTACAGACAATTTTTACAGACTTTTGTCCCTCTTCTGTTTTAACGGTAGCAATCCATACTCCTGAAGTTAAACTAAATTGAGTATCTGTGTTTGTTGAAATACTTTTTACCAATGCTCCCGTAATGCTATATACATTTACTGCTGTTTGAGTACTTACATTGCTTACAAACACTGTTGTTCCTTGCACATAAACATTTGTTGTTACTTTAGAAGCGTTGTTGTTAAAACTTAATGATGGTGTTGCAGTTACCGTAGTTTTATCTGTACCTGCATCGTATGATGCAGAAATTGTTTTTCCAGAAACTGCTTCAATATTACCATCTGTTACAAAATCTGCTATTGTTATATTTGTTTTAACTCCTTCTTCGTAAACCTCAGTAATATAATCACCATTGATAATTAAACTACCTCCATCTATAATAATTTTACCTTTGTTGTGTTGGTCTCCACTATAAAAGCTCAACCCATCAATTTCTATATTTCCTGAATTAAGGTTAATAACCGCAGTAAAACCATCTCCTGTATATCTTCCCACAAACAATGTGTTTTCAGAATCTAAATCTCCTCCATTCACATTTACAATAGTATTATAAGAACCATTTCCTATTCTAAAATAAGATTTACTATTAATTCTTCCTCCATCAATGTTTAAAACAGAATCTCCTCCATCTCCAAAATAAGCTCTGTTTCTGATGTTAAAATCTGCTGAACCATTTAAGGTTAACGTACCTGCAAATGTACTTGTTGTTTCCGCCCATATTTGTGCAGATATAGTAAGGGATGCTCCATCATTTAAGTCAATTAACCTAACATCCCTATCAGGTAAATCACTACTCAATACAGGATCATTTGCTACATCATTAATAATAACATTTACACCATTTGCATCATTAGGAACTACCCCTGTATCCCAGTTAGTTGCTGTTAAGAAATCAGTATCAGTAGCACCTGTCCATGTGGCTGTGGTTTGGGCATGAACCGCTCCTATAGTTAATAATGTAACCCCTAGTGTTGCCATTTTTTTGTGTAATGTTGTTTTCATAAAATTTAGTTGTTTTAGTTAATAAATTTGCTGGTATCGAAATTAAAAACTAACCACAACCCGTTCATTATCAAAACATCCCAATTCTTATCATAACATATACTATATTACAAAACCACTAAAACCTTATCAATAACAATCAAAAAAAAGAAGAAATGATAACAAAAAAAGAGATAAACATTACAATTCACCTCTTTTTTTATTATCAACATAATTATACTTTTAGTGTAAACCATATTAATTTCACTAAAACTTAAGAACGGCTATAGTAACCACTATTTTTTTTATAAAAAAAGCTCATCATATAAATATGATGAGCTTTTTGTGACCTCGGGAGGATTCAAACCTCCAACCTCTTGAGCCGTAATCAAGTGCACTATTCAGTTATGCTACGAGGCCTATTGCGGGTGCAAATATAGTGCTTTATTACAATGTCACAAAATAAATTTTAACTTTTTACAAAGAATTTTTAGTTACATAATACCTCCATCCTACTATTAATAATTGAACTTTTGATGCCCTACTAATATCCAACTGTTTATGTCCATATGAGGGTAATAATACCTTGTTAAACTTTGCTAAAAATCTAAAAAATGTTTTTTTCATAGCTTTATAATTAAAAGTATATTCGCACTAAATTAATAAAAAATGAACATACTTTTTATAATTATCGGTTTGGTACTATTAATTTTTGGTGGTGATTGGCTTTTAAAAGCCTCTGTAAACATCTCTTTAAGATTAAATATTTCTAAGATTGTGATAGGAATGACTGTTGTTTCTTTTGCTACTTCTGCACCAGAACTTATTGTGAGTATTAAATCTGCCTTAGACGGTTTTCCTGATCTTGCATTAGGAAATGTAATAGGCTCTAACATAGCTAATTTGGCTTTGGTTTTGGGAGTTACCGTTTGTTTAGGAAGTATAGATGTAGGAAAATCTTTTTACACTTTAGATTGGCCAATGATGATGATAGCTTCTATTTTACTTTATTTGTTTATTGCTTATGATTTAATTTTAGATAGAACAGAAGGAATTATTTTATTTACATTACTCGTTGGCTTTTTATATTATTTACTACGAAAACAAAATAAAACCAATATTAGTGATTGTGATTTAGATATTCCTAATGAAAAAACTCCCCTAGGAAAAACATTGTTTTTATTATTAATAGGAGGAATTGGCTTATGGGGAGGATCTGAATTATTAATTAAAGGTGCTATTGGTTTTGCAGAGGCCTTAGGAATTAGTGAACGTATTATTGGAGTTACCATTGTTTCTGTAGGAACAAGTATTCCAGAATTAGCGGCTTCTATTATTGCAGTAATTAAAAAAGAAAAAGCCATATCTCTTGGAAACTTAATAGGATCTAATATTTTTAATATTTTGGCTGTTTTAGGAATTACTTCCATTATCACTCCTATAAAAGTAGGCGATTTACATATTATTACTCACGATATTTATTGGATGTTAGGAATTGCCCTTTTGCTTTTTCCTTTGTGTTTTATACCCAAAAAATTATCATTTGGTTTAAAAGAAGGAATTACATTATTAATTACTTATGCTGTATTTGTTTACTTTACAGCTTTTTATTAGTAGCCTTTTCATCTTAAATTACCTTAAAACAAAAAGCCTTTTCTAAATAAGAAAAGGCTTTTTGTTTTAATATGAAGTTGATTTTTAAAACTCTTTTTTACCAAATTCACTTTCAATAAACTTAGATTTGTTTCTTAATTTATTAAAAGTATATGTTAGGTTTAAGCTTACCATATCTACCTCGTAAACATAGTTGGTAGTGGTGTAAAACTCATTTGGTCTCCATGCAGATATTCTTTGCTCATTAGATTTTAACAGTCCCATATCAATATTTTGCCATTGTAGGGTTGCTGTTAAATTATCATCCCAAAAAGTTTTTCTAAAAGTTAAATTAGGACTGTAAAATCTTGAATCTTCTCCCATAGCAGTATTTCTATCAGAGATATAATTAAAAGCAAATTGAATAGATGCATTTTGCCAAAAGTTATAAGTAGCGTTTACGTTAAAAGAATATATGGTTGATTTACTATCTATATCATAAGTTCTTGTATTTCCATCTCTATGATCAAAACTTAACACCCCATCAATAGCATAATTATATACGTTTGCACCTATAAAGTTTGTCCAGTTTTTTGATGGTTTTATAGTTGCTCCAACTTCTAATCCTAAAGCATTGCTTTTTCCTACGTTAGAATATACTCTGTTTAAAATAGAATCGTTAACAACAAAATTCCCTGGGTTGTTTGCATCTTCTTCATAAGCCAAAGTATTTACCCTGTTGATTACATTTTTAGTATGTCTAAAATAAGCCATTGCATAAATAGAATTTCCTCCTTTTAATTTTTTATTGATTCCTAATTCTACCAAATCAATAAACTCTGGCTTTAATTTATTATCACCTTGCTCATATACTTCTGAATGTTCACGCTCTGCAAAACTATTCATTTTAAAAGTAGTGGTACGCTCTACCCTTTTACTATAAGCTGCTTTAATATTTGTTTTCTCATCAACTTTGTATTGTAAAGAAGCCGATGGAAACAATTTAAAATAATCGTACTCATAAGTATTTTGATTTGGTTCTGAAGCTAACTTTTCTTTATACTCTCTATCCATAGACTCTGCACGAACACCTGCTGCATAGTCCCATTTTTCTTTACCTCCTGATAATTGTACATAAGCAGAATGAATAATTCTTTTTAAAGCAATATCACTAGAAAACTCTGGTACAATTTCAAAATCACCATTTATTAAATTTTTACGAGTATACTCAAAATCTCCTGTATGATCTAAATGTCTAAACTGATATCCAGTTTCCAATGTTCCAAAACTCATTGGTTTCCATTTATAATCTAAATTAAAACGGATACCATTTAAAGGATTGTCATTGGTATTATATTCTTGCTGATAAATATCTGTATAATCTATATCACTAACATTATCATTCTCTGTAGGCCCTCCTAAAAATGTGTATTCATACAGAATAGAAGTAGATAATTTAGATTTGTTTGTGAACGCATGAGCGTAATCAAAACTAGCCAAAGCAAAATCTCCTTTACGAGTTCTTAAGTTGTGATTGTAATAAGAAAATTCATTTTCTATATTTTCACTTCCAATTGGTGTAACTGTATAATTATCGTAAAAAATATCTGCCAATCTATCTTTTTGTCTTTTCCCAGCATACATCCCTAAAGAAAATTCGTCAGCATCATTTGGAGTATAATCTACCGTAAATCTTCCGTTATAACTTACCTCGTCAAAACTACGTTCACCATCAGAGGGTAAAAATCTATGAGTATTTGCATCAGCGTTTACAATATCTAATCCACCTTCTCTCCTACCAGAAATATCGTTGCGTTGGTAACTTGCTCCTATAGAAAAATTCCACTTATCAGTTCTAGTGTTATAGGTTGCATCAACTCCATAACGCTGAGGATATTCTTTGGTATCGTAATCTTGAATTGGAGGAAAACCACCACGTACATTTACTTGAGCATAATCTCCATTGGTAGCTCCTTTTTTGGTGATGATATTTAAAATTCCTGCTGTTCCTTCTGGATCGTATTTAGCAGATGGAGCAGTAATTAATTCAACCTTTTCCAAAGCATTGGCTGGTAATTGTGCTAAAATTGAAGTGGCATCACCTTGAGTTGGTTTTCCGTTTAACAATACAGCAAAACTGTTACTCCCTCTTACACTAATAGCCCCATCACCATTTACGGTTACCGATGGTAAATTTTTAACTACATCTACCGCACTACCTCCTTGACTATTTTGAAATTTACTAGTTTCAAAAACTTGTCTATCAATTTTATGAGATACAGTGGCTGCTTCGCCTTTTAACACAACAGCATCTAACTGATTGCTTGCTATTGCTAAGGATAAAGTACCTAAATTGATGTAATCGTTTTTTTTATCAACTCTAATATTTTCTACTTTTTTAGGTTGGTACCCAATAAAAGTAGCCTCTAAATAATAATCTCCTGACTTTATATTTTCTATAAAAAACTTTCCTTTATTATTTGTAACCACTCCAGTAACAACTTTTCCTTCTTGGTTGTAAAGTGTTGCAGTGGCATACTCTAAAGCATCGTTGTTTTTTTGTTCTATAATACTTCCTGTAATTTGAGCAGAAGTAGTATTAAATACTACTACAATTAACAATAGTGTAAAAATGCTCCTTAGACAATTAAAGTTCATGTATTTTAATATTTGATGACAAAAATAGCCTAGTAAAATTTATTAACTATGGTATATTTGTAAAACCTAAGGTATAATTGTTATTGAGGCAAATTTTTAAATTGTAGAGGAGTAAAACCTGTATGTCTTTTAAAATATTTTACAAAGTGAGAAACATCTTTAAAGCTTAAACTATAAGCAATTTCTCCCACAGATTTATTGGTATAAATTAACAATCTTTTAATTTCTTGAACCATATAAAGGGCTATGATTTGAGAGGCCGTTTTTCCTTGTTTCTTTTTACATAACTGATTTAGATTTTGAGCTGATACATTTAATTGATCAGCATAATAAGACACATTATTTTTTAATGTTTGTCCTAATAAATCTACAAACTGAGTAACTTTATCTTCTGTATTTGCATTACTTTCTTTTGTAATATCTGTGTACAACAAAATTTTAGCTAATAAAGATTTTAGCATTCCTTCTATCACTTCTAGAGGTGTATTTTGCTCTTTAATTTCTTTTGATAAGGCCTTGAATAACGTATTGATTGTTTTATCTATTTGATGAATATCAATTTTTTGATGCTCTCCTATTTTTAACAATTGGGTATTAATATGCTTATCTAACGTTTTTTCTAAAAAACTTTCTTTAATAATAATTACATATCCTTTAGGAACCGTTGTAATTTCCCAATGATGTACTTCCTCTTTACGAACTAAAAAAACAACAGGTGGTTTTATTTCATAACTATTTAAATCCATATGATGATAACCAGATCCTTTTGTAAAATATACCAACTCTAAATATTTATGATGTCTATGGGGTTTAGTATACCTTTTACTTACATCAAAAGGTTCAATTTTAATATCTGTAACATTAGTTGTTTTATCGTAAGTGGCAATTGTTAAATTCAATAGTTTGTTATTTTTTCAAGGCTAAAATAATTGATAGCGCTTAATTGCTTCCTTTTCTAAGACCTAAAAAAGGAGTAATCGTTTAAAAAAAATTATTCTACATTTCTTCTCATAAAAAACACATACAGCTAAAGCTTTACAAATCAACTACATAAATGCATATTTTATTTTATCGATAATAAGTCTAAATTAATTTTGAGAATTCGTTTTTAGCTAATACATTTGCCTTGTTTTAAATAAATCTAAATAACAACTAAAATGAAAAAACTCATATTGTTATCATTAATAGCGTTAATTTCAACGTTTACTTACGCTCAAAATGGAGTATTAAATGGAAATGTAATAACCAAAGAGAATACTCCAATACCTTATGCCAACATAAGCATAGAAAACACAAATTATAAAACAATTACCGATGCTAAAGGAAACTTTACAATAGAAAATATAAAGTCAGGAAATTATAATTTAACAGTAAAATACCTAGGTTACTTTACTAAAACCACTCCAATAAAAGTAATAGCCAATAGAGCAACTAGAGTTCCAACTATTGTCTTAGAAGAAAAACAAGAACAGTTACAAGAAGTAATTGTAAATGGAAAAACAGCGAATAAATATACTGCTGAAGAACCATCATCCACTTTAAGAATTACTACACCACTACAAGAACTAGCTCAAAACATTCAAGTAATTAGCAACGAACTTCTGGCAGATCAACAAACAACTAGTATTATGGATGGAGTCATTAGAAACGTAAGTGGTGTAACTATGCTAGAGCATTGGGGACACTTTGCTCGTATAAACATGAGAGGATTTAGGCTACCTGCTTTTAGAAATGGTGTAAATGTACAAGATACATGGGGACCTTTGGCCGAAGATATGAATACAGTAGAACGTATTGAGTTTGTAAAAGGACCAGCAGGATTTATGATGTCTGCAGGTGAACCAGGAGGTTTTTATAATGTAGTTACAAAGAAACCAACAGTAAATAGAGTAGCCAATGCTTCTGTATCTGTAGGTAGTTTTGATTATTACAGAGGTACAGTAGATTTTGGTGGTAAAATTACCAAAGATGACAAATTACTATACCGTATTAACGGAATGTATCAAACGTCAGATTCTCAAAGAGGAAATGAAGATGCGCAACGATATGGTATTGCTCCTGCTATTACCTATAATATTAATGATAAAACATCATTAACTGCTGAATTAAATTATCAAAATGCCGAAAGTTATATTGGAGCTGCCTACATATTTGCTCCTTCTAATGATGGATATGCAAGTCTAGACAGAGATTTTAAATTTACAGACACAAACTATCCTGCTACCGACATTGATGAACTTACTTTATTCACCAATTTTAAACATCAATTTAACAAAAACTGGAGCTTTGAGACTCAATTATCTTATTTACGTTATAACCAAGAAGGTAATTCTACGTGGCTAACAGGAATAGAAAACAATGGTGATGCAACTCGTTATGTAAGTATTTGGGATGCATTATCTGTAGGTAAATACTTCCAAACCTATTTAAACGGAAAATTTAATACAGCTAGTATTACTCACAAAGTAATGGCAGGTTTTGACCATAGTAACAAAGAATACTGGGCAGATTGGGGACAATTAGTCGTTATAGATGTAAATACTCCTTTTAATATACATAACCCTACTTATGGAAATACCACAACTCCCGTTTTTGATAGATCTATTGATTTAAAAGACAGAGCCAATATTAGCAATACTGGTAATACCTTAAACTCTTTATACTTACAAGATGAGTTAGGATTGTTAAATAATAAAATTAGAGTAACATTAGCAGCAAGATACTCTCACTTAAAAACTATAGGTAAGGAAGAAACTGACAATGTTATTACTCCTAGAATTGGTTTTAGTACAGATATTTTACCAAGCTTTAAGTTTTATGCACTATATGATCAATCGTTCCTTCCACAAAACGGTTTCAACGCAAATAATGAACCTTTAAATGATCCTGTAAATGCAAAGGACATAGAAGCTGGACTTAAAAAAACCTTCTTTAACGGCCGTTTAAATACTTCTTTTGGAATTTATAAAATAAACAAAAACAAAATATTAGTTGCAGACCCTAACAACCCTAACTTCTCTGTTTATTCAGGTGAAATAGAATCTAAAGGATTTGAATTTGATATGCAAGGGCAAATAACACCTCAATTAAATATTGTCTTAAACTATGCCAATACCGATGTGCAAGATCAATCTGGATCTTTACAAGCTGGTTTTTCAAAACATATAACAAATGGTTGGTTTAATTATTCCTTTGCAAAAACAACTTTCTTAAAAGGATTTGGAGCTTCTTTAGGATATCAATATCAAGCTGATAGATCTACATGGGCTTGGGATGCTAATGGAAATTCTGATTTGCCTAACTACTTTAGATTAGATGGTGCACTTTCTTGGAAAAATGATAAAATTAAAGTTCAAGCAAACATCAATAATATTTTAAACGAGTATTTGTACTCTGGCTCTAATTATGGAACTTATTTATACTGGCAATCTGAACCCGGAATTAATGGACGTATCACTATATCTTACAACTTTTAAGAACAAAATTTAAATATAAAAACATCATGAAAAAACACTTATTAACATTAAGTATTATCTTATTAGCAAACTTTAATAGTTTTGCACACTATATGTGGATAGAGACCAGCCCTAATGGTAAAGTAGGAAAATCTCAAGAAGTAAAGGTTTATTTTGGAGAATACACCTATGGAGAAATTGAAGAAACCAATGGTGATGCTTTTAAAAAAGTACAAAACTTTACTCTTTGGGTAGTAGATGCCAATGGAAATAAAACAGCTTTAAAAGTTAACCCTAAAAAAGATTTTTATGTTGCTGAATTTACCCCTGCAAACAAAGGAACTTACTCTGTTATTTTAGATAACAATAATATTGACGTAATTGATTACACACAATATAATTTCGGAATTTTTAAAACCCACTATCATTCTGTAGCCAAAGTACAAGTTGGTAAAAAAGATAACGATACCGCCACTGTAAATGCCGATGGAATTACAGTAAAAGATGTTTCTGAAAAAGAAAACACTATTAAATTACAGGTATTGTTTAAAGACAAAGCACTGGCTAAAAATGAAGTAAAAGTTTATGTTGCCGATTTATGGACCAAAACCTTAACAACTGATGAAAATGGTTTTGTAACTTTTAATTTGCCTTGGGATACTAAATACATTGTAGAAACAACTCATAAAGAAGAAGTTCCTGGTAAATATAACAACAAAGATTATGAATTTATTTGGCATTGTGTAACCTACAGTATTTTATAAGTTTAAACCAGTAAAAACAATATCCCTAAACAGTCAAATGGCTGTTTAGGGATATTTCTAATTTTAAACATTAAGATGATTTCATTATTACTCATAATCATATTTTTTACTTTTTATACTTTCTATGCAACTACAGAAAGAATAAAAGTTAGTAGTTCTTTAGGAATAGAAAAAAAACTCCAAAACCATAAAATAAAAGCCAAAACAATTGGTATTGTGCTATTTATCTCCAGTTTTATTTTAGCTATATACAAACTAGGTTTTGCTGTAGGTATTTTATTTAATGTAATTGGTTTTATGACTCTTGGAGGACTCATCATTTTATTAGCTCCATTACAACTCATCAATTATAAAAACATATGTATTATTAGCCTCATTTTTTTGTTAATTGAATTATTTCAACAATTAAGTTCTTTTTAAAATGCCTGCAAACCCTAAACATTTAACCGCCTCTAACTGGCAACGTTTTGCTAAAATATCTGCTGGAATCTTAGGTGGATATTTCGTAAGTATTACTTTTCACTTGGCCTTATGCTATTGGTTTAATCATATAAACATAATTATTACTGCTAGTTTTACAGGATTCATTCTTTGGGCAACTTTATTGGTTTTAGCTTTTTTAGCCAAAAACGGATGGAAAGTTTGGGGAATTTACCTCTTAATTTCACTTGTATTCTCTGGAGTTATTTACGTTAGCAAACTTTATTTTCCTATTCAATAAAAACATGGATAACAGAAAACATAATATTTTATTTCACACACATACCGTTAGTGGTATTGTTATTAGTGTGGTTTTATACATCATTTTTTTTGCGGGTTCTTTCTCTTTTTTTAGAGATGAAATCATTAATTGGGAAAGAAATCAAAATACAAAGATTAGCGATGGTATTCACTTTAACCTCAGCAAAGCATTAGATAGCATAGAGACTAAAAAAAACTTATTTGGTAGAGATGTTACAATAACCAAACACAGTAATGAAAGACGTGTTAATGTATCTTTATCTCCTACCAAAGACACTCTTACTAGTAAAGAAGATAAACCTGGAGCATTTTTTTATTTAGATACCCAAAATTTTAGTCAACATAAATATGTTAGCTCTTATTCTTTAGGTGAATTTTTATACCGATTGCATTTCTTGGCACAAGTCAAATACCCTGTGGGTTATTATTTAGCTGGTTTTACAGCTTTCTTTTTCTTATTTGCTATTATTACTGGTGTTTTGGTGCATTGGAAAAAAATAGTTTCTAACTTTTATGTGTTTAGACCTATGGCTAAATTAAAAGCTTTGTGGACAGATGCTCACACAGCTTTAGGAATAATTGGTTTGCCTTTTCAGTTTGTATATGCTGTTACAGGTGCTTTTTTTATGATAAAATTATTATTGGTAGCTCCAAACGTTATGGTTATTTACAATGGAAACCAACAAGAATTGTATAAAGATTTAGGCTACACTCCTACCAATTTTGCTTTCCATCAAACAAAAAACACAGAACAGGTTGATTATAATAAATACTTAAAAAACATTCAACAACAATGGCCAAACTTTAATATGACCAAAGTGATGATTCAAAATTTTGGAGATACTAACGAACATATTACCCTTGAAGGACATGCTAACAGAAGTTTAAAATTTAATGGTTTTGGAAAAATAACTTACAAAACCACTACAAATGAAGTTGTTTATGAGAAAAAACCTACTGAAACTACATCTTATTTAGAAAGTGTAAAAAACATTCTTTATAGAATTCACTATGGAGATTATGGTGGTTATTTATTAAAAACACTGAGTTTTATTTTAGGGTTAACTTCTTGTTTTGTCATTATTTCTGGAGTCATGATTTGGTTGGTAGCTAGAGACAAAAAGAATGTTCCAGAAAAAAGAAGAAGATTTAACCAAAGAGTCGTTTTAATTTACTTAGCAATTTGTTTAAGCATGTACCCTATTACTGCTTTGTCTTTTATAGCTGTTAAAGTATTTGCTGCCCAAATGAGTCTATCTTTTATTTATTCCTTTTACTTTATAGGATGGCTTATGTTTACCCTCTTTTTCATCATCAAAAAAGATATTTATTTTACCAACAAATGGACATTAAAACTAGGAAGTTACATTGGCTTGTGCATTCCTATTGTTAATGGTTTTACCACTGGTAATTGGACTTGGTTGACCTTACAAAACCAACAATACCAATTATTTTTTATAGATGCTTTCTGGATTTGTTTGTCATTAACCACTTTGTGGGTTGCTAGTAAAATAAAGAAATAAAAAAAGAGGCTGAATTAAAGATTTTAAACGTCATTCTGAATTTATTTCAGAATCTCATAAAACTTGTTTGTCAGTAATGATGTGAACCTGAAACTAGTTCAGGTTGACGAAATTAGATTTTAATTCAGCCTCTTTTATTTAATAAATTATTGATTCATTTCCATACTGTGGTCGTATTGGCAACAACCTGGTAACTCGCTATAAGAAGCTTCGTTACTCGCTACATTTTCTGTATCGTAACCAGATGCTGCAATGGCTTTTTCAATATCGGCTTGGTTGGTTTTGGTGTTATCATAACTCACCTCAATCTTTTTCTTTTCTACGCTCCAATTGGCCGCTACGACTCCCTCTACTTCTTTGGCTGCTGTTTCTATAGTGTGTTTACACATAGCACAATTTCCACGTACTCCAACATTCATACTTGTTGTATTTTCAGTCACTACAACTTCTTTTTTTTCTGATTTGTTTCCACAACTCACTACTGTCATCAAGCCTATAAATAAGGCACTTAAAACTAATTTTCTCATTTTACTATTATTTATGTTATTAATGATTCATATGCATTCCTTGCTTGTCCGAAGATTTACTTTTATCAGTATTCATCATCGATTTTTTTCCTTGTAATTGTGCTGCCGCATCAACAGTAAAAGTTCCTTGAGTTACAATTTCTTCTCCCTGATTTAATCCTTGTAAAACAATATAATTGTTTCCTATTTTATTTCCTAAAGTAATTTCTCTTAATTCAAAAACAGGTTGTTCTTTATTTACTTTTACATAAACTATAGATCTTTTTCCTGTCCATAAAACCGAAGTCTTTGGTATTTGAACTTGATTAGAAACTTTTGTTTTATTTTCAATTTTCCCCTCTACAAACATTCCAGGTTTTAGTGTCTGATTTTTATTATCTAACACCACTCTTAAACTTACCGTTCTTGTTTGTTCATTTAAAACAGGATCTATAAAACTTACTTTTCCTTTCATTATTTTTTGTTGATTTGATGGAATAACCACCTCAATTTCTTGGCCTACTTTAAACATATCCAATTGATTTTCATACACATCAAAATTTGCCCAAACCGTGCTTAAATCTGCTACTTTAAAAATAGGTTTCCCCATCATAATATGTGCTCCTAAATCCACCCAAATATCGGTAACTATTCCCGCTACATGTGCATAAATCAACATATTAGTTTTTACCTTACCTGTTTTCTCAATTTCATCTAATTGATGCTCGTGGATGTACCAATTTTTAAATTTATTTCTCACAGCATTGTACAACGCTGGTTGCATGTTCTTGGTTTTAGCAGCAATAATTAATTCTTGCTGAGCAGTAATCAACTCTGGAGCATATACTTCTGCCACTGGCTGACCTTTTTTAACTACTTGCCCTAGAGAAGTAACATAGAGTTTTTCTACACGTCCATCAAAATGAGCAGATTGCGTAGAGGTTTTATCTTTATTTTCCGAAATCAATCCAGATAACAGAATGTCTTTATTTCCTGTTTCTCCATTTCCAACAACAGTAGTTTCTATAGCTGCCAAAGCCATAGCGTTTTTTGTTAATTGAAATTGGTTGGGATTTTCCTCTTCTTCACTCACACTCATGGTTGTGGGAATTAAATCCATTCCACAAATAGGACAATCTCCAGGTTCAGTTTTCATTACACTAGGATGCATGGAACAAGTCCACATTTGATTTTCAACCTCCTTTTCTTCTGAACTGTGTTCGTGCTTTTCGGTTGTATTTGAATGACCGAACAACAGCCAACCTAACAAAACTCCTATAACAAGAAATACTATGTATATACTATATTTTTTCATTGTTAAAATTTTAAATAAATAGCATCGTCAATGCCATCATAATCATAATTGTATTTTCTATAAAAGTGGCTTCTGTCATTGGCAAATTTAAAGCTGTACCTAAACAAGCACATTTTATGGCCTTTTTATCTAACAATGTTTTTACCACTCCATAGGTGGTAGCACCTAAAATAACGAGTGTTACAACAAGCGCTAAAGGAATTTCCACTCTAAATAAAAACAACAATCCTAAAGCGGTTTCTATAAAAGGATACACCCAACCATAAACTCCAATCCTTTTGGCAATAGGATCGTACATTTTAAAAGAATTTGGGAATCCTTTTAAATCTAAAAACTTAAAAAAACTAAACACTATATAAAAAAGCCCCATATAGTTTAGCATTACATTTTTAAACTCCCAATTTTTATACTCCATTAAATTACTTGCCACAGCAATATAAAACAGAATTAAAAACAATGGTTTTAACTGTTGCCATTTGCTTTTTTGCTCAGTAACACTAATAGTTTCTGTGTGTATGCTTTCTTTTTCTGTAATAGCATATTTATCTGGAAGCACATTTTTTAATGCCGTTACAGAAAAAAGCTTTTCTGAATCTATTTCCAATTCTCCTTTTTCCAAATTCGCTTTTACGTTCTTAACTCCATCAATATTGCTTATTTTTTCTTCTACACTTGCTACGCATCCGTTACAAGTCATACCGTTTATATTATATGTTTTTTTCATTTTTACTTACTTAAATAATTAATAACTGTTTCTGCCATAAAGTATTTTTTTAAAGCTGCTATTTGATTCATTTGAAATTTTAACTGTAACTGTTGTAGTTCTAATACTTCATAAAAATCTATATTTTCTGTCTCGTATTTTTTGATGAGAATTTCTTCTGCATTTTTTGTTTTGATGATATTTTGTAACTGTAAATCGTAACTTTTTTTAGCAGATATTTTTTGATGCACCGCCTTGCTTAATAAAGTCTCTAACTTATTTTGTCTCTCTCTTTTCTGTGATACAATCTCTTTTTGTGCCAATTGATTTTGTTTGGTTATAGAATTGTATTTTTTATTAAAAATGGGAATAGACAACGTTACCATAGGCATTAAAATATCTTTACCATTATCAGCCAAAGTCATATTAGGTCTTTCTGTAACCGATATATAATCCAAACCAACACCTAGCATAGGTGCTTTATTTTTTTGATTCAACAATTCTGATTTTTCTACCGAGGCATATAACTTATCAAACTTAATTAACTCAGGATGAATATTTAATGAATCCAAAACCACATGCTCTTGTTTTGGAATTTTTAGAGTATCTACCACAGTAATTCCATCAGAACTATTTCTATTTAACAATTTTGAAAATGCCGTTTTTTCAGATGCATATGTTTCCAACAACTCTTGTTTTAAAGCTATCAATTCATTTTCTCTCATCTGAATTCTTAACACTTGTACTACTGTTGCTTTGCCAGATTCTACAGAAGCTAAAGCCATGGTTTCGTATACTTTTAATAAAGCTAAATTTTCATCAATAATTTTATTTTGCTCTTTTAAAGTGTATAAGCTATAATAAGATTGATGAACGTCTAAAACCAGTTTTCTATGTGCAATGGCAATATCTTCATAAGATACTTCTGCTACAGCATTTGCATAATTTTCTCTAGAAGTTATGGTTCCAAACCAAGGAAACATTTGTTTTACAGACATTTTAAAATCTTGTGCTCCTACTCTTGTTTCTGGCTTACTTACAAAATATCCTAGTCCAAATTCAGTGTTTGGAATATTGTTTACTTCATTTGTTTTTTCTTGCATCAACTTGTGCTTCCACTCAAACTTTTTAATGGTTGGATTGTTCTCTAAAGCTTCTGAAATATAGGATTCTATGCTTTGAGCAGTCGCTAAGTGAATAGTGAATAGTGAAAAACTTAAAACACACCACTTTTTTAAGTGAAAAGTGGTTAGTGAAAAGTGAGAAAAAAAAAGTTGTAAACGTTTCTTCTTTTTATATTTGAACTCTATCATTTTGATTTAGAAGTTTTAATGGAACTTACTAACATTGCTACTAATTCTTTATTAAGTGAATAATACACTTTATACTGATTTTCATTTATATAATTCGTGTCTTTAAGTATATCTAACCAATAAAGGGATTCATTTGCTTCTTTAAGAGCAATACTCATTTTATGAGTGAAATCCTTTTTGCTTTCTGCAAATTCAGCTTCACGGATTAAAGCTCCTACAGCGGTTCCGCTTCTCAACAATTGTTTACTCAATACAAATTCACGTTTTTCTTTCACTAAATCTTGACATAACCTAACTACTAAAACAGCAAATTCATAACTTTTATCTTTTAAAATACTCTTTCCCATCTTTTATATTTTTTATTTAATACTTCACTTTACACTTCTCATTTTTCACCTATCACTATAAACTTTTATCTATCCACTTTTCATTTATCACTTTAAACTCTTCACTTCTCTCCATCCACTTTAAACTTTTCGTTTTTCACTTTTAGTTTTCCATTCTTCAACTGAACTTCTTTCCTCCAGCTAAACAATACAGGAACTATAAAATAAGAGGTAATGTCTATAACCATTCCTCCAAAACTTGGAATTGCCATGGGAATCATAATATCGCTTCCTCGTCCTGTAGAAGTCAACACTGGTAACAAAGCCAAAACAGTGGTAACAGTAGTCATTAAACAAGGTCTAATCCTTTTTTCTGCTGCAAACATTGCCGACTCTCGAATTTCTTTAATCGTTGTCGGTTTATTTTTATCAAAAGTTTGGGTTAAATACGTGGCCATTACCACCCCATCATCGGTAGCAATTCCAAACAGAGCAATAAATCCTACCCAAACCGCCACACTTAAATTGATGGTTTTCATGTTGAACAAATCACGAATGTTTTCTCCAAAAAAATTGAAGTTTAAAAACCAATCTTGACCATACAACCACAACATAATAAAACCACCTGCAAAAGCTACCGAAATACCTGTAAACACCATAAAGGATGTAACTACAGATTTGAACTGAAAATACAGAATCAAGAAAATAATAAACAAAGCCAATGGCACTACAAAAGACAAGGTTTTTTCTGCTCTTAACTGATTTTCATACGTTCCTGTAAACTGATAACTCATTCCTTTAGGAACGGTTAAAGTTCCTGAGTCTATTTTTTGTTGAATTAAACGTTGTGCATTTTCTACCACATTGGTTTCTGCAAATCCGTCTTGTTTATCAAACAATACATACCCCACTAAAAAAGTATCTTCACTTTTAATTACTTGTGGTCCTTGTTCATATTCTATGCTTGCCAATTGGCTTAACGGAACTGGTTTTCCGTTCTCTACAGGAATGTAAATATTTTTTAAATCTTCTGGATGTGATCTTAGTTCTCTAGGATACCTAACCCTAACACCATAACGCTCTCTACCTTCTACGGTTTGCGTAATTTCCATTCCGCCAACAGCCACTTGTAATATTTCTTGAACTTTTTCTATAGACACCCCATATCGGGCAATTTTTTCTCTGTCAATATCTATCAACAAATAAGGTTTCCCCACAATTCTATCCGCAAAAACAGCTTCTTTTTTTACTCCTTCCGATTCTTTTAGAATAGTTTCTAATTGCTCTCCAAAAGCTTGAATTTCTTGTAAACTATTCCCTTTTACTTTAATTCCCATAGGAGCTCTCATTCCTGTTTGCAACATGACCAAACGAGTTTCTATAGGTTGTAATTTGGGAGCCGATGTAATTCCTGGTAATTGGGTTGCTTTTACAATTTCATTCCAAATATCATCAGGAGAAGTAATTTGTGTTCTCCAATTTCTATAATAATCTCCGTCTTCGTCTGCAATAAGTTCATTTTCACTTACAAAAGATGCATATTTTGATTGATGGACTTCTTTAAACTTATCACTTCCATCAGTAGCCAAACCTCCATTTTTTAATACAAAAAATCCATTTTCATCAACTTTATATTTTTGACGTTTCCCTTGATGATTTAGCTGATATTCGGTTTTATATTGAATGATATTCTCGTACATAGACAAAGGAGCTGGATCTAAAGAAGATTCTGTTCTACCCGCTTTACCAACCACAGTTTCAATTTCAGGAATATTGGCTACAGCCATGTCTAATTGCTGTAATACTCGCTTATTTTCCTCTATTCCAGCATGGGGCATAGAAGTAGGCATTAATAAAAAAGCACCCTCGTTTAAAGATGGCAGAAACTCTTTACCCGTGTTTTTCATAATGATAAAACCACAAATAACAATGGTGGTAGGAATACTTAAAAACAAGAGTCTGTGAGATAAAGCCCAAGCCAAAATTGTGCTATAATATTTTCTTAATAAGGCAAAAACACCTAAAATTCCAAAACAAATAATGGCTACAAAAAGAAAGTTTAAAAACAAATTTTTATTAAATCCTAAAGGTCTCCAAAACTCAGTTAACAAAACCACAATAGTAATACTGACTAAATAAAGATGTAGTTTACTAACTAAATTGTTTGATAGTTTATTAAACAAATTCAACAAAGTAATGATGGCAAATCCCATCAATGCAAATCCTAAATAAGTTCCATAAATAACACCTACAAGACCAAAAATGAACAACAAAAACTGAATGCTTTTTTGCACGTTCTTTTTAATTTCTGTTCTCTTAAATAAATAAGCAGCAAATGGAGGAATTAAAAACAAAGCCACAATTAACGATGCCGTAAGTGCAAAGGTTTTGGTAAAAGCCAAAGGTCTAAACAGCTTTCCTTCTGCACCAATCATGGTAAAAACAGGAACAAAACTAATAATAGTTGTTAATACTGCTGTAACAATAGCCCCTGAAACTTCTGTAGTAGCGTTGTAAACAATCGTGTTGATAGATAGTTTTCGATGGTCGATGGTCGATGTTCGGTTTTCACTTTCAACACGTAACTGTTCACTTTTCCCTTCCAACTTTTCACTGTTCACTTTTAACTTTTCACTTTTATCTCTTTCCTCATCAATATGTCTAATAATGTTTTCTGATAAAATCACCCCAACATCAACCATGGTTCCAATGGCAATAGCAATTCCAGATAAAGCCACAATATTGGCATCAACACCAAAGAATTTCATGGCTATAAAAACCATTAACACCGCCACGGGTAACAATCCAGAAATTAACACAGAGGCTCTTAAATTATTTACCATTACCACAATTACCAGAATGGTAATTAAAATTTCTAAAGTCAACGCTTCGTTTAACGTTCCTAAAGTTTCCTGAATTAATCCAGATCGATCATAAAAAGGCACAATGGTTAACTGAGAAATTCTTCCATCTTTTAACACTTTTGATGGCAACCCTCTGCTGATTTCTTTAATTTTTTCTTTGGTGTTATTAATCACCTCTAGCGGATTGGCTCCATAACGAGCAGTAACAACTCCCCCAACAACCTCTGCTCCTTCTTTGTCTAAAATCCCTCTACGAGCAGCCGGACCTAAGTGAACTTTAGCAATGTCTTTTACTCTAATAGATTTAAAATCTTTAGAAGTCACCACTGCATTTTCTATATTGCTAATAGATTTTACGTAGCCCAAACCACGAACCAAATACTCTACTTTATTAATTTCTAAAGTTTGTGCTCCAATCTCCTTATTGCTTTGTTTTACTGCTTTTACTACAGCTTGTAAATTGATATTGTATTGTCTTAACAATTCTGGTTGTACATCAATTTGATATTCTTGCACATAACCACCAATAGAAGCCACTTCTGAAACACCGCTTGCCGATGACAAAGCATATTTTACGTAATAATCTTGTGTGCTACGCAGTTCTTGTAAATTCCAACCTCCAGTTACATTTCCATCTTGGTCTCTACCCTCTAAAGTGTACCAAAATACTTGTCCCAATCCTGTAGCATCTGGACCTAAAGCGGGTTTTACTTCAGCAGGTAATAATCCGCTTGGTAAAGAGTTTAACTTTTCTAAAATTCTACTCCTGCTCCAATAAAACTCTACATCTTCTTCAAAAATGATATAGATACTAGAAAAGCCAAACATAGAGGAACTACGAATGGTTTTTACACCGGGAATCCCCATTAAAGAAGTAGTTAAAGGATACGTAATTTGATCTTCTATATCTTGAGGAGATCTTCCGTTCCATTGGGTAAAAACTATTTGTTGATTTTCTCCAATATCTGGAATGGCATCTACAGCCACAGGATTGCTTGGTAAGATTTTAGTATCCCAACCAAAAGGAGCATTGATAATTCCCCAACCCACAAAAACGAGTAGTAACAAAACAGCTACTAACTTGTTTTCTATTAAAAATTTGATGCTTTTATGCAACATGATTTTTTGATTTTTATGCTGTTAGAAATAAGTGCAAAGCGCACGAATAAATCATCCTTAACCTCTAGTAAAAAGGGCAAAGATTAAAACTTCTAAAAAATAAAAAATCAAATAAGGTAAACCTCATCTAGCTTGTAAATAGGCTTTACAACCAAAGGTGGCGAATAATCTAAAAAAGTAAAATCTTGTTCGTTTTGATTTTTAAACAAGGATAAATATGCAGTTACAAAAGAAGTAAAAAACACTTTTTGGTGTAAACTCAACGTAGTGTTTTGTGTCTGAATTTCTGTTTGTGAATCTTTGGTGATTTTTACATCAGAACAACAAGTTTTTTTTGTGACCTGAGTAATTCCTTCAGAATTTTGAACATCACTACAACATTGTTTTACATTTTGTAGCAGCGTAACTGCTGAAATTTTTTCTCCACAAAAATGCATAGTTAGTGTAACCGATACTGTAGAAAAAACTACAATAAGAGCTAAAACAACGGCCATATATTTGTGAAAACTATTTTTCATGATACTACAAAGTTATGAAATTTTGTGATTGGTATTACAAAGAATTGTTTCTCCCTAAAATTCATTTAACTATATCAACCTTCGTTATCACCTTTTAAGAATTTTTCTTTCCTAAGCGTTTTTAATCTAAACTCAACAATACTTTTAAATTTATTATTTGGAAATTTTTCCATAAAATTCTCATAAAGATTAATTCTTGTATCAATATCTCCATAGTATTTATCTTTTGTATAGATTATATAAAAATGAGCTTCTGGGTTATTAGGGCTTTCTTTTATAGCTTTCTTAAAAGATTGGATTGCTTTTTTATATTCATACTGCTGATTTTGAACATAACCTAATCTTAAATATTTTTTATCGAGAGAAACATCTAAAATTGTAATAGCTGCTTGAATATATTTCTCAGCATTTTTATACTCTTCCTCTTCTTCATATAATTGACCAAGAGTATACAAATTTGAAGCATCTTTAGTATCAAACTCTATAGCCAAAAGTTGATGTTTTATAGCTAAACGAGGTTTGTTTATCTTTTTATAAGAATAACTCAACCTTTCATGAATAAATTTACTCAATTCATTTAGTTTAATTAACTGTTCAAACCATTTAACTGCTTCTAAATATCTTTTAGAATTATAGTAATTTTGGGCCTTTAAACTTATAAGATTTCTATTGTTTACATATGACCTTAATCCAATATTAACATAGTAGTTTACAGAATCATATTGTTTTTTAACCAATTGATTTTTAGCAATTTTATAAATAGATTTTTGATGTGTATTATCAAGATTAAATGCTGTTTTAAACTTATTTAAAGCTTCTTTTTTTTCCTGATTTTCTAAGATAAGTCCTATTTGATAATGATAATTAGGGTTTTTATCATCTTGTTCTAATAGTTTATTGAATACTTTTAAAGCCTCATTATACTGTTTAGTTTTAGAAAGTAGTTTTCCATATTTATACATTACCAAAATATTATTTGGTTTTGCTATTATGCTTTTTTTATAATATTCTAGAGACAAATCATAATTGCCAATCCCTAAATACGCTTCAGCTATTTTTTCACTGACATCTTCTTGTTTGTTATTTTTATAAACTTCAATAGCTTTTGAATAATTACCTAAAAGAAATAAACTATCTGCATATTTTAGTTGAGCAGATTGAGAATTTATTTTATGTGAGTACATGAATAAAACTAAGAGTCCTAATAGTATCTTTTCCATATTTTTTACATTAAAAAGCCAAAACAAGTTGTTCTGGCTTTTTTCTCTTTTACAGCAATTTTAAATTATATTAATTTGATGATTCATCTGTTTTAGGTTCTACCCTAAAAACCAATGGTAAAGAGAAAGGCATACTTATTTTTTCTCCATTTTGTGTGGCAGGTTCCATTTGTGGTAAACTATTTAATACCCTTATAAATTCTTCATTTAATTTCTGATGTTCTCCTCTAACTTGAATGTCAGAAACCTTTCCATTTACATTAATTTTAAACATACCTGCCATTCTTTGCACGCCAACCAACCCTAATTCTTCAGCCAATCCAATGTTATAATTTTTAGCTATAAACCTGTTTACTTTATTACTAAAACAAGCTTTTTTGTTTTCTTCTTCTTCACAACCTGGAAAAACAGCTGAATTTTGTACAGCTGCAAATGGTATGTCTAAATTTTCTTCAGAAATTATTACTTTATCATCTGAAAACGTTGCCCTTACAAGAACTTCTAATGTCTCTTTAACAACTATTACATATGATGAACCATTTCCTCTCATAGATTTTATTACCTCATTGGATCTCTTAACTATTTCCTCTTTAGTACCATTGTTTATATAAATTGTATCATAATTAACTTCTGCTTCACTGGTACTATTTTTCTTCATATATGATTTATCATCTCTAACTTCTATCAATGTTTCTTCCTCCACTTCTTTTTCATTTTGCTGACATGAAGTGTAAAACAACATCCCCATCATTACAGGGATAATAAATGCATACTTTAATCTTGCAGTAGATTTTGATTCTTTTTTTGTGATCATAGCGATTCTTTTTTTAATGATTGATTGTTTATAAAATGTATTGACTAACGATAATTTTGGAACATTTAATAATTGCGTTAAAATGTTTTTACAATAATCTTGTTTCCCTGATTTTTGTATCATTTGGTTGTCTACAATAAATTCGTGCAAAGACTGTATTTCTTTTTGGTATTGATACACCAAAGGGTTAAACCAACACACAATTCTTTGAATTTCAAAAAACAACAAATCTAAACTGTGTATTTGTTTTACGTGTATTAATTCGTGTTCCAATATAATTTCTCTTTCTTCTCCTTTTAGTTGATCTCCCATAAAAATCCAGTTGAAAAATGAAAAAGCAGATTGGCTATTTTTTATAGTAACAAGACGAACCTCTTCACTTTTTATTACCAGTTCGTTTTTAGAAAGTTGTATCAACTTCCATAATTTTACCATAAAAATCGCCAACATTACTATACTCCCTAATAAAAGAAAATACCACCAATGCCAAGAAAACGAATTGGTACTTGTATTGTTTATCAAATTTTGTGTAGTGTCCCCAATAAAAACAGTAGGTAAGATATTTATAGTATTGATTGTTGAAAAAGTGGTTCTAAAAGCATCAAACTTTACAAACGGCAATACATAAGAAAACAAAGAAGTTCCTAACAAATAAATTCTGTTGTAGTTAAAAAATGTTTCGTTTTTAAACATATAATACAAGACTAAAAACAACATTTGAAACATAATAATTTCTAAAATGTAAATCATAACTCTTCTTTTTTATGGTTCATTTCTTTTAATAAAGATTCTATATCCGATAGATCTACATCATTTTTATCAACAAAAAAAGAGACCAAACTTTTAAAAGAACCTTGAAAATAATTATTCACCAACTGATTGATTGATTGGTTACTGTAATCATTTTTTTGTAAAACAGGAAAATACAAGTGTGACTTTCCCTTCTTCTCATAATCTACATAACCTTTATTTTCTAAAATTCTAACAATGGTAGAAACCGTGTTGTATGCCGGTTTAGGATTAGGAAATTCTTTAATTAGTGCTTTTACACTAGACTTTTTTAAACGCCAAAGAATTTGCATTACATCTTCTTCTGCCTTGGTGAGTGTTTTCATATCATTTAATTTTCTCACCAATATAAACTAAATATTTAGTTTAAACTAAGTTTTTAGTTAAAAAATTACAGATCACAAAAAAATCCATCACTATAACTTCATAAAAACTATAGTTTTGGATTCTATATTAATTGTAATTAAAGCAAAAAGCCCAGTTAAAAACTGAGCTTTTTTCTAAATATCGTCAAAGTTAACTTCTGTAAAATCTGCAGTAGCTAAATTATCATCATTTTCTACTTCGTCTTCTTTTTTAAAGTCTCTTTGGTGTCTTTCGCTAATCACTTCTTCACCTTTTTCATTAATGATATAGTCTGTAGCTTGTTTTAATTGTTCATGGAACTCCGTAAAATCTTCTTTGTATAAATAGATTTTGTGTTTTTGATAATGAAAAGATCCATCGTCATGTGTAAATTTTTTACTTTCCGTAATCGTTAAGTAATAATCTCCTGCTTTGGTTGCTCTTACATCAAAAAAATAGGTTCTTCTTCCTGCCCTCAAAATTTGAGAAAAAATTTCTTCTTGCCCTTCTCTTTCTTTCATTATTAGCTTATTATTGTTATCTACTCAAATATATAAAAATAATTATTTAGAGCACATTATTCTATTTCTTTTTCTTCTAGCTGTTGCTGATACATTTCTAGATAAATTCCTTTTTCTTTTAGCAACTGATAATGAGTACCTTGTTGTACAATTTCACCATTATCTAACACAATTACTTTGTTTGCATTTTGTGCAGCACTAATTCTATGACTAACAATTAAAGTTGTATTGTCTCTACTAATAGATTTTAAATTTCTTAAAATCTGTTCTTCAGTTTCAGTATCTACAGCAGACAAACAATCATCAAAAATATAAATTTGTGGATTTTTTACAATGGCTCTAGCTATAGACACTCTTTGTTTTTGTCCCCCAGATAACGTTACACCACGCTCTCCTAAAATAGTATTATATTGTTTATTAAAGGCCATAATATTATTGTGTACAACTGCTTTTTTAGCAGCTTCCATAATTTCCTCTTCTGTAGCATCTTCTTTTCCAAAACGAATGTTATTGGCAATAGTATCAGAAAACAAAAAAGGATCTTGTGGTACAAAACCTATGTGATTTCTTAAATGATAAAGATTTTGATCTTGGATTGGTTTGTCATCAACCAAAACTACTCCCGAAGTAGTATCATACAACCTACTTACCAAATTAAGAATACTAGATTTTCCTGACCCTGTTTTACCTATAATAGCAATGGTTTCTCCTGGATTTACAGTAAAAGAAACATTTTTAAGTGCCGTAATATTAGTATCATCATAGGTTAAAGACACGTTTTTAAACGCTATAGCACCGTTTATAGAATTAGACTCATCTACAGTGTTAACAACATCTGGTTCTTGGTTTAAAAACTCATTGATTCTTTTTTGCGAAGCCTCTGCTTCTTGCACTGTAGAAGTTACCCAACCTACAATTGCAACAGGCCAAGTTAACATATTGGTATACATAATAAACTCAGCAATCACTCCCATGCTAATATTTCCTCTAATGTATTCCATTCCCCCTACATATAGCACAATAATGTTTGCAGTACCAATTAATAAAATCATTAAAGGAAAAAAGAAAGCTTGTACTTTAAATAAACTAATATTTTTTTGCTTGTTTTCTTCGGCTATATCAACAAAATCTTGTTTGGTAATTCCTTCAATAGCATAAGACTTAATTACATTCATTCCAGAAAAAACCTCTTGTGTAAACGTGGTTAATTTTGATAATTGTTGTTGTACTATGGTACTTCTTTTATTGATGATTTTACTCAACACAAAAATAGATATAGATAATAACGGAAACGGAATTAAAGTATATAGTGTTAATTTTACATCAATCTGAATCATTTTATAAATAGCTACAGAAAACATAACCAACATGTTCATAGTATACATAATAGCTGGCCCTACGTACATTCTTACCTTTCCTACATCTTCACTAATACGGTTCATTAAATCTCCCGTTCGATTCTTTTTGTAAAAGTTTAAACTCAAACGTTGATATTGCTGATATACTTTGTTTTTTAAATCAAACTCCACCAACCTAGAGGTTACAATAATAGTTTGTCTCATTAAAAAAGTAAAAAAACCAGAGAGAATTGCCAAACCAATAATTAAAAGAATATTGTGAAGTAATTCTGTTTTTACCACCGCCAAGTCAGTTATTTTTCCTTGATGATAATCACTAGCAGCGTTAACAGAATTTTTAACAATTTCGGGAACTTTTACCGCTAAATATCTAGAGGCTATAGAAATGGTGATTCCTAATAACAAACGAAATCTATATTTATAAAAAAATTGATTGATGTATTGTAATTCTTTCATCTAAAAGGGGAGTACATTTTTTGTGAATACGAAGATACTATATTCTTACTATTTTACTGTGTCCATTTACACAAGAAGCATTCCATTATTTAAAGATGAATATTTTATAAATTAATCTTTCAAATATTTTTAATTAAGTGTTACTTTTGTACACTCAAAAACTTTAAGTTCTTTCTAAATGATTAACAGAAGACATATTCGTGTTAAGGTAATGCAATCGGTTTATGCCATGATTCATGCTAAAAGTGATAATATTGTTAAAGAAGAAAAATTCTTAAGACAAAGTATAGATAAAATGTACGACTTGTACATACTATCTTTAGATATGTTGGTTAGAGTTAATCAAATAGCCGAAAATACTTCTGAAATTTCTAAGAAAAAGTATTTTGCAACCAAAGAAGAATTAAACCCTAATAGAAAATTTATAGATAATAAAGTCATTAAACTTTTAAAAGAAAGTGTGTCTTTACAAAACTATATAGAAGAGAACAAGCTAAACAACTGGTATTTAGATGATAAATATGTTTCTATTATTTATGCCGATTTAATGGCTAGTAATTTGTACAAAGATTACATGGCAGATAATGAAACTTCTTTTAAGAAAGACCAAAAATTTGCTGTAAAGTTTTTTGCTGAATTTATAGCACCTAACGAAAAATTAGCTGAATATTTTGAAGGTGAAAACATTAGTTGGGTTGATGACATTCCATTTGTAAACACATGGGTGGTTAAAACTTTACAAGAATTAAAAGCCAAAGATGATTTTGTTATTGGTAGACTATACAAAAACAGTGATGATGAAGCTTTTGCTTCTGATTTATTTAAAAAAGTAGTTTTAAACTTAAAAACCTTTGAAGCTGAAATTATAGACAAAACACCAAACTGGGAAGTAGACCGTATTGCAGATTTAGATATGATTTTAATTAAAATGGGAATTTGTGAATTTTTAAAGTTTCCATCTATTCCTGTAAAAGCAACTATTAACGAGTATTTAGAAATTGCTAAGGATTACTCTACCGATAAAAGTAGTACGTTTATTAACGGAGTTTTAGATAAAATTTGGAAAGATTTTGACGAAACAAACAGGCTTAATAAAATTGGTAGAGGGACTTTGTAATCAAAAAACAAACCCATATGTTTACGGTAAATTTTAAGACAATTAATTTAATAAATAATTTAGAATGATCGCATTACAAGAAGGAGCTATGAGCCCTATGTTTTTAGTTATTATGGTAATTTTCGTAGTATTTTTTATGATAATTCCACAAGTAAGAAGAAGCAAAAACGAAAAGAAGTTTAAAGCCACTTTGGTTAAAGGAACTAAGGTAGTAACTACAGGAGGAATTCACGGAAAATTAGTAGAAGTAAACGAAGGTACTGTAATGATTGAAACCAATGCAGGAAAATTGTTATTAGAAAAAACAGCTATCTCTATGGAGTTGACAAAAAAATACAATACTCCTGAGAAAAAATAATTTTAAGTTGATGTAATTCTTTCTTAAAGAAGCTTTACAACTCACAAAAGAGGTGGTAACTTTTAAAGTTACCACCTTTTTTTATACTTGATTTACTTTTTATTTTCATCAAACAAAATAGCATCATTAATATCTTCAAGTCTATTTTACAATAGTTTTATGTCTACCTATAGAAATGCTAGTCCTTCTGGTTCATCAAAAACTAAATTTACAAAGACAATCTTACATGAGTTATAACTACTTAATATAGAAAACAAAAAGCCGAGAATTTAAATTCTCGGCTTTTTTGTTACAAGGTATTTATAATATTATTGTCCTCTAACAACTATTTTTTTCTTTACCACTCCTCTATCCGTAAACACTTTAACAATATATACATTAGGAGCTATATCGCCTAGGTTTAAACTAAGTTCTGTATTATTATCAAAAGCACTCCAAGACTTTATTTGTTGTCCTACAATACTGTAAACATCAACTTTATATATTTTAACATTCTCTGTGTTTTTAATTAAAATATCATTTAATCCTACTTGATAAGTAATATCCATTTTATAAACACTTACATCACCGGTAGATAAACTTCCATTATCATTAAAAGCTAAATAAAATCTATTATTATAAGTATTCTGAGTTAAATTAAGAGTTGCTGTGTTTCCATTAATTTTTGTAGCTGTATGACTCTCTATATCTTTTAAATAAACATCTCTATTTATAGATTGCCATTCATCTATTTTTACGGTTACCTCTCCATCATATCCCATTACTATTTCTAATGGAACCTCTAAGTCATTACTTATTTGCTGAACACCTGCAATTGAATATTTATCTTCATCTCCAGCAAACTTCCAATAAATATCTGTTGATCCTTCATTATATGATGGGGAATCATATCCGTTATCATAAGCAAATGTATTTCCTTCTATAAACGAAATTCCTATTTGACGATGTAAGTTTTCATTATCATCATTTTTAAAATTCATTCCTAATTTAATAATTGGAACCTCGTCTTCCGAACTAATTGTTTTATATGCTTTTGTACTTGCTGTTCTAGCAGTAGTTAAGTAAGTAGGATTTTCAGCTGTTTTAAAGAATACAGACTGTGCTCCCTCAATAATATACTCTCTTTGACTATTATTAAAAGTAACAGTTCCTCCATCTTCGTCTCCTTGAATAAAAAATCCTTGTCCTACAGGAATAAAAGCTTTAGGTTCAGCATAAGCTCCATCTCCTAATGTTGGGGTTCCATTGCTTTCATTGTTGTTAGATTGTACCTGATCTGCCGACACTCCCATTACAAGATTTCTGGTAGCATAACCACCTACATAACCTGCGTAGTTGTGTCCTGCTTCTCCCGTAGCATTTTTTTCACCATTGTGTTGCCAAAAATACAATGTACCTGAAATAGAATTGATATTGTCTTTGATAAATTTATTTGCACTTATAGCAGATGGATAAGGATTTCCAACTAAATAAGTATGATATCCACCAACAGTAGATGTTAAAGTACCATCTTTTGGTACTCCTGCAAACGTATAATTTTGCGCTACTCCTGTTCCTTTTAACAAGAAACCATCTGTTTGTGGTATAGCTCCTGTAGATCCTTTTTGAATATACCCTTCTTCACTTCCTGTGTTGGTAGGATAAGTATAAATCCAATAATTTGCTATAGAGATAGGTGTGGTTGCAGCACCATTATAACCACTAACAAAATTAATATTTACAATACTAGATTCACTAGAAGTAGGTATGGTTCCATCCTTTAAAACATCTGCAAGCGTAAAAGTAGTTTTGTTAATACTATTTACTGGCGATGAAAAATAATTAAATCTATAAATACTCGCTTGAGTAGAATTCTGATCAATTAAAATTTTACCTGTTGCCGAAACTTGCTTTGCTCCTGTATGTGTTTGTACCAATTGAGAAGTACCTGCCAACCTAACTTGTGCTGTACTGTTAATATTGATGTTGTTGGTAATTGCCAATAACTGATTTGTAACAGTTAATTTATAACTACCAGTTACATCTAACTTTCTTGCACTAAGAGTAGTTCCTGTGTGTTCATAATTTTCTGATATAATTACATATCTAGATCTATCAGGAATTCCATTATTCCATGCATTTGCAGTCCTTGTTGTTGAACCAAAATAGTGAGTTCCTAACTTAATATTAGCATCTATATTATTAGTATTAGCACTTGTTACTTGAGACAATAATGGAGCATTTGCATGTCTTTGTACATAAGCAACCAAATCATCACTTACAAAAGCAGTCCATTCACTAGATGTATAAGTTTTATTATATGATAAGATATTATCATTACGTACATAAGATGTGTTATTTGAAATATTAGAAATTACATCAAACCTATTTTCCCATGCTGTAGTTCCCGACTCGCTAACAATAGCTATAATATCATTAGCTCCATCAAAATCAGTAAGCCCAGCATTAACAGTTCCAGTTGCTAAAAGCGAAGAACCACTACTTTTTATTAAGGTTGATTGTCCTTGAGTTAAAGCTGTTAAAATAGTATATACTGCTGTTGGCTCAACTCCTGTTTGGTCTCCTGTTTTGTTTTGAAACAATCCAAGAGTTAAGGTTCCTGAAGGGATGGTAGCAGCACCTTGATTGGTTACCTCTATCCATCTTTCTCCTGTTGATGAATGATATACTTGTGTAATCATTGCTATCTCAAACAAACTAGTATCTCTAGGATCTATATATATATCATAATCTTCAATATCTCCAGGGTCTCCAGAAAAATCACATGAAGTTACCGGCTCTTGATCTTTGTTGATGGCTACACGAAGTCTTGTTTTACCTGTAACAGCATTTGTTGGAACAGATACACTAAATGATCTACTTACAGATGTTCCATTAGAGGTATTAAAATCTGTATATATTTTTTCATTTACATCTTCAAAATCTCCATCTTGATTGTAATCTATCCAAATAGTCAAACCAACATCACCTGAATTTGACTTTACGTAATTTATAGTTCCTGATAATGTTTCTCCTGCTGCAACCGTTGTGGATGTTCCTCCAAAATAAGTATAACGATTACCACTACTATTTGTGGTGTTGTTAATAGTTCCTATAGTGGTATTGCTTATGTAATAATTGTTATCATTACTTAAATTTGTTCCAGTACAATAAGAAAACTGAGCTGTTTCAAAATATAAAAGTGATGAATTTTGCTCACAACTAGCATCAAAACCAACTTTCACTTCATATTCTGTTCCATTATCTAAACCAGATAAAGTAATAAAGGTATTGGTAGTTGTAACCTCTAACCATGTATTGCTACTGTCTTTATATCTATATTGTATTTTATAAGGTCCATCATTAGTAGCATTCCAATCTACTCTTGCTGATGTTTCTGTAATAGAAGAAACAGCAACACTTGTAGGTACACTTGGAGTGGTTAAATTAATAGCTTGTGTGCTTGTTGTAGTGTTTTCTCCATTGTCAAAAGTCCAAGTAATAGTGGTACTCGAATTTATAATATCTCCTTCTGAGTATGTTTCACTTGTTCCTGTAATTTGTTGACCACATAAGTAATTAATAACTGGTGGTACTACTGAATAAGAACAATAAGATTCTACAGCCTCTAAAGTATCTACAGTAAAAGGGCCTGTATAATTTGATACATTTACTGTTGCTGTACAAGTACTTGTTAAACCAAAAGTATTGGTTACTGTTAAAGTAACTGTGTTTGCTCCTACATCATTACAATCAAAAGTAGTTTTATCTATAGATAAAGTAAAGTTATTCTCGCTATTATATCCATTTGTAGAACCGTCATCAATATCATCAGCAGTAATAGTTGCCTCTCCAGAAATATCTAAATTAATTTCTAAATTCCCCACACAATTTGCCACAGGAGTTGGTTGTGACCCCATTATTATTTTATAATCTTGAATCTCTCCAGATTGATTGTCAAAATTACAAGAACTGGTAGGTAACCCATTGTGCTTAATGGCAACACGCATTCTAGTTTGTCCTGGTAATGCATCAATTGGAACTTCAATATCTGTTAATTGAACTGTTCCAGAACCACTTACTTCATCAAGATCAGCTTCATAAACTTTTTCATTAACATCATCAAAAAAACCATCTTGGTTAAAATCCACCCATACAACAAAACCGGTATCATTATAAGTACTTTTTTTATAATCTACGGTCCCTGAAAAAGTAAGTCCTGGAGTTAAATTTGTAGAATAAGTAGTATAGTCATTATAAAAATTACTATTTTCTCCTACATTATTTTTATCTAATGCAATAGTTCCAATATCTACTTTATTTATTCTATAATCTCCACTATAACTTAAATTTACATCTACAATACAATATTCTAAATCGGTAGTTGTAAAATAAAACAAATCGCTGTAAACACCACAATCTCCATCAATACTTACTTGTACTTCGTACTCGGTACTACTACTTAAACCGGTAATTGTGATTTCTTTATTAGCTGAAGTTGTGTTTGTCCAAGCTCCTGAGCTATCTTTATATCTGTATCTAATTTTATAAGGTCCAAGCGTATCGTCATCATCATCTCCATCACCATTAATATTATTGTGTTTCCAAAATATTTTAGCTGATGTTTTATTAATATTTGTTGCCCCAACCCCAGTAGGTTTTTCTGAGGAATAAAAAGTAATTACCTGATTGCTAGTAACTGAATCTTCTCCATTAGTAAACGTCCATGTTATAGTAGTATTACTATTAATGACTTGTCCTGTAACATTACTTGTACCCGTAATTTGTTGCCCACATTGATAGTTCATAATTGGTGCTACAACAGTATAATCACAATAGGTATTTACAGGTTCTAATGTTGGTGCTACAAACGAAGAAGAACTTACAGATACATTTACAATGGCTGTACAAGTATCAGTTAACCCATCACTATCCGTTACCGTTAATGTTACTTCATTTGCCCCAAGGTCATTACAATTAAATGTTGTTTTGTTTAAGGAATAGGAAAGTGTTAAACCATTAGCATCATCATATACATCTGTAGAACCATTGTTGATCTGTGCGGGTGTAATAGTTGCGTTACCTGCAACATCTAATTCTACATCTAAACTACCAACACAATTAGCCACCGGTGGTGCAGGAAGTGCTTTAATATTTAATTTATAATCTTCGGTTTCTCCTGATTGATATGCAGTATTACATATTCCTATATTATTCCTAACGACCATTACTCTTAAACGAGCTGTACCTACAGATGCATTACTAGGAACTGTAAATGTAATTGATCTGTTATAAGTTTGAGCTGCTTGACTCCCACTATAACTTGCTAGCTCTACTGCATTACTAAAATCACCATCATTACCATAGTCTATCCATACCTTTGCTAAATGACCATTATAAGAAGGAACTCTATAAGTAACTAACAAAGTATACTCTTGCCCTACGGTTAAATCTGTAGACAAATTGTTAAAGTATGTATATCTATCAGAATTAGCACTTGTAGTAGTTATATTATCTATATTACCAATGGTTACATCTGTAATATAATGTCCATCACTATTAAAATTTGCTGGCTTACAATATGGACTAGGGTCGTTTGTTTGTGCATTAACTTTAAAAAAAGAAAACAATAGAATAACCCCTAAAAAGAGATTAATATTATATTTTATACTCATATCAAAAACGTACTTTGTTTAATCATGTCTTTATTATTCATTTTTTCCTTTTGTAGCAACAGAAAATTAAAACACTTAATTAACATCTCTTAAATAAAATTATTTAGAGACCTCTTTATTAAACATTTAGCTTTTCTTTTTTTTTGGAAACAAATATAGAGTTTTGACTTGTTCTGATATAGCAATTAATCCTATTTAAACTAACACATGTTATTAATTTAACATTTGTTAATAAACGATAAAAACCACTGATTAACTGCATATTAAACCTAAAAAGAATCAAAAATTCAACAATAGACTACATAAATACATAATTTTATAGTTTAGTATTTATTTTTTGATAATAACGCAAAAAACAACCTCGTAAAAAATTTCTACGAGGTTGTTTTTAAAGTAAAAAGAATGTTCTTTATTCCTTGATTTCTTCGTTATCTTCTGGTTTTTTATCTATTTCCTTTTTTAAATAAGTAGGCAAATCTAAACCTGCCATATTAAATAAATCGTTTAACGGTGGGACAGATTTCATCATTCCTGAAACAAAATTTGCTGTAGATCCACCACCATCTGTATTGTTTCCAGAGTCCCAAACAGTTACTTTGTCTATTTTAATATTTTTAACAGCCTCTACTTGAGTTCTTACCAGTTCAGGTAACTTTTCTATTAATAATAACTGGAACGCTTTAGAAGGATCTCCACCTGCAGCACTAACAACATCTTTATATCCTTCTGCTTGTTTGGTTAAAATTTCAAACAATCCTTTTGCCTCCGCTTCCATTTTAGCATAAATAGCATCTGCTTCTCCTTTTGCTTGCTCTCTAATAGTTTCAGCTTGTGCTTGTGCTTCTATAATTGCTCGTTTTTTAGCTACTTCGGCTGGAATTAATACATTGGCATTCTGGGTAGCTCTTTCTCTTTCTGCTCTTGCATCCTCTGCCTTTTGCTCTGCTACATAAGATTCTTCTAAAGCTTTTGCTGATTGTACTTTTTCTGATGCCGAGGCTATTCTTAAAGCTTCAGCTTCTTTCTCTCTTCTTGTTGCTTCAGATTGTGCAATGGCAATTCTAGCTTCGTTTTCCCCTTTTATGGCTATAGCATTGGCTTCAGATGTTTTTACACGGGTATCTCTTTGTGCTTCGGCCTTACCAATAGATTCATCTTTAGCGGCAGAGGCAATACTAATTTCTCTATCTTTTTGAGTAATGGCAATTTTAACATCTCTATCTCTATGGGTTTCGGCAATTTGAGTGTCTTTTTCTCTATCTGCCAAAGCCTTACCTGTTTCTCCTATTTTCTCTTGTTCTGCAACACTAATTTTAGCTTCGTTAATAGCTTTTGCAGCAGCTTCTTTCCCTAAAGCCTCAATATAACCAGACTCATCTTTAATGTCTGTAACGTTTACGTTGATTAATTTTAACCCTATTTTTTTAAGTTCGCTATCCACATTTTTAGAAATGTTTTCTAAAAATTTATCTCTATCAGAATTGATTTCTTCAATAGACATAGTAGCAATCACCAAACGCAATTGCCCAAATAAAATATCTTTGGCTAATTCTTGAATTTGGTCATGTGTTAACCCTAATAACCTTTCTGCTGCCGTGTTCATACTATCAGTTTCTGTAGAAATAGCAATGGTAAATCTACAAGGAACATCTACACGAATATTTTGTTTACTTAAAGCATTGGTTAAATTGGCCTCTATAGAAATAGGCTTTAAATCTAAATAGGCATAGTCTTGAATAACTGGCCATATAAAAGCACCACCACCATGCACACATTTTGCAGAAGTTCCACCTGTACGTCCATAAATAACTAAAATTTTGTCCGACGGACATCTTTTATACCTTGCAATTAAGGCAGTAATGGTAACAAACAATACAATTGCAGCTACAATAAAAATAAAAATAGGTTCCATAAAATTAAATTGATTCGACGATTAATATATTTTGATTGATGATTTTTGTGATTTTAACAGTGGTACCACTTAAAATTTTATCATTTTCTGTCATAGCATCTAGTTCATGATAAGAACCGTTTACACTCACCAAAACTTTACCTTTACCAGACTTTTTTTCAGGAATAGGTGTATAGACTTCTACTGTTTTGTTAATGGTATTAGTGATTTTAAAAGTATTGTCTTCGGCAAGTTTTGTAATTTGTTTGATGACAATAAAAAACAAGAACACAAAAAACACTCCTACAAGAATACTTAAAACATATAAGTAAGTTGTGTTTTCTATTTGTTTAAAAAATGAAATTCCTGTCCAACTAAATCCTAAAAGAAAGTTAATTAAGTTTCTGAATGAGAAAAATTGAAAAGGAGCATTGTCTCCGTCAAAATCACCATCAAAATCAGTATCAATTCCATCAGTAGCATCAGCACCTATAAAAGTTAAAATGGTTTGAACAATAAAAATTCCACTAGTGGGAATAGCTACATACCAAAAAACTCTAAGTACAGGATCTAAATTATCTAAAAACTCCATAAATTAATTTTTATCGAAATATAACGCATTGCATAATGATTCGGTAAAAACAAGAACTGAGTTTTTCCGTAGTTTTTAACTCTTTTTTATTTTAACTTTTACAGATTTTGATGATGGAGTGTGACTTAAACGTGCTCTTAATTCAATAGGAACCAAAGGATTAGACTCTGGATAATAAGTAGCCACACATCCTTTTGGAATATTATAGGGTACAATACTAAAACCATTTACTTCACGTTTTATATTGTTGTAGTTGTTATATAATGATATTTTTTCTCCTTTTTGTAAACCTAATTTTTGTACATCTTCGGGATTCATAAAAACAACCATTCTACCATTATATACTCCTCTATAACGATCGTCTAAACCGTAAATAGTGGTATTAAATTGATCGTGACTACGAGTGGTCATCATAATAAAGTCATCAGAATCTAAAGTAATATCACTTAATTTATTAATAGAGAAATTTGCTTTTTTGTTAGGAGTAGTAAAATTCCCAGTTCTTGCCCCATTTGGTAATTCAAATCCTATAGGTTGTTTTACACGTTCGTTATAATTTTCAAATCCATTAATTGTTCTGGCTATTAAATCTCTAATGTTATTATAATCTTCTGTTAAAAAATCCCAATCAACTTTGTTTGATTTTAAGGTTGCTTTGGCAATATTAGCCACAATTACAGGTTCGCTTTCTACAAATTCAGAAGGTGGTGTTAAAGCTCCTTTACTGCTATGAACCACTCCCATAGAATTTTCTACCGTTACAAATTGTGCCTTTCCATTTTTTATATACTTATCGGTTCTTCCCATAGATGGAAGAATTAAAGCTGTTTTTCCTGGCGTTAAATGAGATCGGTTTAATTTGGTAGATATATGTACTGTTAAATTACAATTCTGTAATGCTTCTGTTGTGTAATAGGTGTCTGGGGCTGCAGATAAAAAATTACCGCCCATTCCTATAAAAACTTTTACTTTGTTGTGATACATGGCTGTAATAGCATCCACCACAGAATACCCGTGTTCTTTTGGAGGGGTAAAGCCAAAGTTTTCTGCTATTTTATCTAATAATTCTTTAGAAGGTTTTTCGGCAATTCCCATAGTTCTATCTCCTTGTACATTACTATGTCCACGAACAGGACAAGTTCCTGCACCTTCTTTTCCAATACTTCCTTTTATTAATAAAAGGTTCACTACCTCCTGAATGTTATCTACACCATTTACATGCTGTGTTAATCCCATTCCCCAACAAGTAATAATTTTTTTTCTTTGAGCAATTAACTCAACTAAAGTATCTATTTCTTGAATAGACAACCCTGTTCTATTGATTAGGTTTTCTAGATTATGCGATAATAATTCTTCTTTAAATTCATCAAACCCAGCAGTTTTTTGATGGATAAATTCTTGATCTAAAATCTCAGGATTTTTTTCTGATAATTGAAACAGTTTAATCATTATAGCTTTTAACAAAGCTACATCTTCATTTATTTTAATTTGAAGATACAAGTCAGCAATATCTGTTCCACCACCAATAACCCCTTTTACATTCTGAGGATTTTTAAAATTGATGAATCCTGCTTCTTTTAGAGGATTAATAGCAACTATTTTTGCTCCATTTTTCTTTGCTTTTTCTAAAGAAGCCAGCATTCTTGGATGGTTGGTGGCTGGGTTTTGACCAAAAATGATAATCAATTCTGATTTATATAAATCCTCTAAAGTAACAGATCCTTTACCTATTCCTAAGGTTTTGGATAATGCTACTCCACTTGATTCATGACACATGTTAGAACAATCGGGTAAATTGTTTGTTCCGTACATTCTTACAAAAAATTGATATAAAAAGGCAGCTTCATTACTAGTTCTACCAGAAGTATAGAAAGCTGCTTCATTAGGATTACTAAGTGCATTTAGCTCTTGTCCAATAATATTATTAGCTTCCTCCCAAGAAATAGAAGTGTAATGAGTTTCATTTTCATTTAATATCATTGGATGGGTTAACCTACCTTGTTGTCCCAACCAATAATCACTTTGTTGTTGTAATTCTTTTACTGAATATTTTAAAAAAAACTTTGGATCTACTCTATTTTCCATTGCTTCTTCGGCAATAGCTTTTACTCCATTTTCGCAAAACTCTCCCAATTTAGATCTATGCATAGGGTCTGGCCAAGCACAACCTGGGCAATCAATTCCATCTTTTTGATTTAATTTACTCAACACCTTAAAAGCATTCTTTACAGACATTCTACTTAGAATTTGTTGTAAAGAAACATACACTGCTTTAACTCCTGCTGCACTTTTTGATTGAGAATCTATAATAAGATTTTTGTCCTGACTCATAATATTCTGTTGATTGCTTAAAGATAGAAATACAATGGCTAGCTTAAAAATTAAGCTTCATAAATTTCTATAGGCAACCCATCGGGATCCGAAAAGAAAGTGAACTTTTTATGGGTGAGTTCATCTATTCTAATAGGTTCAACAATAACATTTTTATTTTCTAACTCTAATACACTTTCTTCTATATCGGTAACCTCAAAAGCAAGATGTCTAAGCCCCATGGCTTCTGGTCGTGAAACTCTTTTAGGTGAATTTGGAAAAGAAAACAATTCTATGATATACACTCCATGTAAACAAAGATCTAGTTTATAAGAATCTCTTTCTTTTCTATAAACTTCTTGCTGAATTGTAAGTCCTAAAACCTCTGTATAAAACTGTTTAGACTCTTGGTAATTACCACAAATAATGGCAATATGATGAATTTTATTTAAAGAAATCATAATTATTTATTTCATAAAAAAACCTCTGTGAACATTCACAGAGGTTTTAAATATCTTAGCATTCTTAAAATATATTTAAGACAATACTTCTTGCACTTTTTCTGCTGCTTCTTGGAATTCTGTAGCTGATATTACATTTAATCCTTCTTCTGCATCAATCAAAGCTTTTGCCTCTACAGCATTTGTTCCTTGTAAACGTACAATAATTGGTACATTAATGCTATCTCCCATATTTTTATAAGCATCTACAACTCCTTGTGCTACACGATCACAACGAACAATACCTCCAAAAATATTTACTAAAATTGCTTTTACATTAGGATCTTTTAATATAATTCTAAAAGCAACCTCAACTCTTTTGGCATCTGCAGTTCCTCCAACATCTAAAAAGTTTGCTGGCTCTCCACCCGCTTGCTTAATTAAATCCATGGTTCCCATTGCCAATCCTGCTCCGTTTACCATACAACCTACGTTTCCGTCTAAAGCAACGTAGTTTAATCCTGCTGCTTTTGCTTCTACTTCTGTTGGATGTTCTTCACGAATATCTCTATACTCTAAATAATCTTTATGACGATACAAAGCATTTTCATCTAAAGAAACTTTAGCATCTACTGCTAAAATTTTATCATCAGATGTTTTTAACACTGGGTTGATTTCAAACATAGCTGAATCTGAACTTTCATAAGCTTTATATAAAGACATAATGAATTTTGTCATTTCTTTAAAAGCATTTCCTGACAAACCTAAATTAAAAGCAATTTTACGTGCTTGAAAAGGTAAAATTCCTGTTCCTGGATCAATTTCTTCAGTAAAAATTAACTCAGGTGTTTTTTCAGCAACCTCTTCAATATCCATTCCTCCTTCTGGAGAATACATTACCATATTTTTACCTGTAGCTCTGTTTAACAAAACAGAAACATAAAACTCTTCAGTTTTACTCTCACCTGGATAATATACATCTTCGGCAATCAATACTTGATTTACCAATTTACCTTCAGCAGAAGTTTGAGGTGTAATCAACATCATTCCAATTATATCATTAGAAATTGATTTTACTTCGTCTAAATTTTTAGCAAGTTTTACCCCACCACCTTTACCACGTCCACCTGCGTGAACTTGAGCTTTAACTACATACCAACTTGTTCCAGTTTGTTCTGTCAATTCTTTTGCAGCAGCAACAGCTTCGTCAGGATTTTGAGCTACAATTCCTCTTTGTACTCTAACTCCAAAACTACTTAAAATCTCTTTTCCTTGATATTCGTGTAAGTTCATTTTATTTTATAAGTTTTTTATAATCGCGGTAAAAGTAATCATACTAAATATTTTATTTACAAAAAATATCATTTTTATTTAAAATTATCTAAAACGTTTTCTATAGCCGTAAATACCATCATTTTAAACAAAAAAACCAATTTCAAATAAATGAAATTGGTTTTTAAATACTATTGTAAAGTATTAAATATTTATGCCAATACTTCTTGTACTTTCTCTGCTGCTTCTTGGAATTCTGTAGCTGATATTACATTCAATCCTTCTTCTGCATCAATCAAAGCTTTTGCCTCTACAGCATTTGTTCCTTGTAAACGTACAATAATTGGTACATTAATGCTATCTCCCATATTTTTATAAGCATCTACAACTCCTTGTGCTACACGATCACAACGAACAATACCTCCAAAAATATTTACTAAAATTGCTTTTACATTAGGATCTTTTAATATAATTCTAAAAGCAACCTCAACTCTTTTGGCATCTGCAGTTCCTCCAACATCTAAAAAGTTTGCTGGGTCACCACCTGCTTGTTTAATTAAATCCATGGTTCCCATTGCCAATCCTGCTCCGTTTACCATACATCCTACGTTTCCGTCTAAAGCAACGTAGTTTAAACCTGCCGCTTTTGCTTCTACTTCTGTTGGATGTTCTTCACGAATATCTCTATACTCTACATAATCTTTATGACGATACAAAGCATTTTCATCTAAAGAAACTTTAGCATCTACTGCTAAAATTTGATCATCTGCAGTTTTAAATACTGGATTAATTTCAAACAAAGAAGAATCAGATCCTTCATAAGCTTTGTACAAAGCCATTGCAAATTTGGTCATATCTTTAAAAGCAGCTCCAGACAACCCTAAATTAAAAGCAATTTTACGTGCTTGAAAAGGTAAAATTCCTGTAGCTGGATCAATTTCTTCAGTAAAAATTAATTCAGGTGTTGCTTCGGCAACCGCTTCAATATCCATTCCTCCTTCTGGAGAATACATAATCATATTTTTACCTGTAGCTCTGTTTAATAAAACAGACATATAGTACTCTTCTGGTTTAGAAGGTCCATCATAATATACATTCTCAGAAATTAGTACTTGATGTACTTCTTTTCCTTCGGCAGAAGTTTGAGGTGTTACCAACATCATTCCAATGATTTGCTCAGCATACATTTTAACTTCTTCGATAGATTTAGCGATTTTTACACCACCTCCTTTACCACGTCCACCTGCGTGTATTTGTGCTTTAACTGCAAAAACGGTACAACCTTTTTCTGCATGAATTTTATTTGCAGCTTCTAACGCTTCTTCAGGTGTTGTAGCAACAAGCTCCATTGGTACTTTTACTCCAAAACTCTTTAAAATTTCTTTCCCTTGAAATTCGTGTAAATTCATAAAACTTTCTCTTAAAATTATGTGTAATAAAATCAAAAGTATAAATAACCATTTACTAACTCCCTCATTCTAACGAGATTTTTCCCTAAAAAATAAGTATTTAACAAAAAAGCCAGAATCGTAACTTTTTTAGTACTTTCGTTTGGTTACTTTCTACGTATTATGATAACTGCAAAAAACATTCAAAAAACCTTTAACAACAATCTTGTTCTTAAAGGGATAGATTTACACATTAAAAAAGCCGAAGTAGTTGCTATTGTAGGTCCATCTGGGGCAGGAAAAACAACACTCTTGCAAATATTAAGCACTTTAGACAAGCCTGACGAAATTGAAAACAGCGAATTGTCTATTAATAGTATATCTCCTACAAAGCTAAATGATCGAAAAATTTCTGAATTTAGAAATGAACAGATAGGGTTTGTATTTCAGTTTCATCAATTATTACCTGAATTTACTGCCATAGAAAATGTATGCATTCCTGCTTATATTGGGGGGCATAAAAAAAACGACATTATAAAAGAACGTGCCCTAGAGTTATTAGATTTTTTAGGAATTAAGGACAAAGCAGAACGCAAACCAAATCAACTTTCTGGAGGAGAACAACAACGTGTTGCTGTGGCTAGAGCTTTAATAAACCAACCCGCTATTGTTTTTGCTGATGAACCAAGTGGAAATTTAGATACCGAAAGTGCAGCTAACTTACACGATTTATTTTTTGAACTAAGAGATAAATTTAATCAAACTTTTGTGATTGTTACTCACAACGAAAAATTAGCCAATATGGCTGACAGAAAATTAACCATGAGAGATGGATATCTCTTAAATGAATAAACATGATTGGAATTATTAGTGCTATGCACGATGAGTTGTCAGAACTCCTAGATCTTTTACAAGATAAAAAAACAAAAATTATAGGAAATAGAACTTACTATACAGGAAATATTACCAACCAAAAAGTAGTCATTGTTTTTTCTAAATGGGGTAAAGTTGCTGCTGCCATAACCACTACAGAGTTAATTAGCACGTTTCATGTATCACAAATTATTTTTTCTGGTGTAGCTGGAGCCATCAACCCACTACTAAATATAGGAGACATAGTGTATGGTACTTCTTTACTTCAGCATGATATGGATGCCTCTCCTCTATTTCCAAAGTTTGAAATTCCATTATTAGGAAAATCAACTATTACAACAACCAATGATGATAAACTTTTTGACTGTGTTCAAGAGTTTAACCATCAATATTACGATTATATTTCTTCTAAAGAAGCCCAACAATTTAATATAGACAAACCCAAAGTAATTAAAGGATTAATAGCTAGTGGTGATGAGTTTATTAATAGTAACATCAAACTAAAACAATTACAAAACGATATTCCTAATCTACAATGTGTAGAAATGGAAGGTGCTGCTGTAGCACAAGTTTGCGAAGAATATAAAATTCCCTTTTCTATTATTAGAATTATATCAGACAAGGCAAACCAGAGTGCACATATAGATTTTCCTGCTTTTACAAAATTAATTGCCAGCAAGTATGCAAAAGGGATTCTAGAAAATTATTGCAGTTAAGCATAGTTTCTGTATCTTTGACCAATCCTTGATACAATGACGAATAACGCTAAACATCTTTACGCGAAATACCAGTCAGCTCCAATGAGCAATTTTGTTTATTTCCCTATTTCTAGGGCAATTCAATTCTTATTTTCCAATTTTTTGATTAAGCAAACAGCATGAATATATTATTAAAATCGGCTACCGTTTTTGACCCTAAAAGCACGCATCATAAAAAAACTGTTGATGTTTTAATAGAAAATGGTCTTATTTCTAAAATAGACAACTCTATTAATTGTCCCCAAAATTGCGATGAAATCAATCTAGAAAACTTAACTATTTCTAACGGATGGTTTGATGCTAGTGTAAGTTTTGGTGAGCCAGGATATGAAGACAGAGAAACTATTGAAAATGGAATACAGGTTGCTGCAAAAAGTGGATTTACACAAATTGGATTAAACTCAAACTGCTATCCTTTTACAGATTCTAAATCCATGGTAAATTATTTAAAAACCAAAGCAACAGGTAGCTCCGTAACCATTTACCCCATAGGTAGCTTAACTAAAAATAGCGAAGGAACTGAAATTGCAGAGTTATATGACATGCAACAAGCAGGTGCTATAGCTTTTAATGATTACAAAAAAGGAATTAAAAATGCCAATTTGGTTAAAATTGCTTTACAATACACACAAAGTTTTGGCGGATTGGTAATGAGCTACCCTAACAACTGTAACATTGCTGGAGAAGGAATTGTAAACGAAGGTATTAACAGTACTCGCTTGGGATTAAAAGGAATTCCTTCCTTGGCAGAAGAACTACAAGTAAGTAGAGATTTATTTTTACTAGAATATACTGGTGGAAAACTTCATATTCCAACCATTAGTACGGCAAAATCGGTAACGCTTATTAAAGAAGCAAAAGCAAAAGGTTTACAAATAACTTGTAGTGTAAGTGCAGATCACCTAACCATTACTGACGAAGAATTAAAAAGTTTTGATGCTAATTATAAAATTACTCCTCCACTTAGAACTCAAAGTGATGTAGATGCTTTAATAAAAGGATTAAAAGAAGGAACCATAGATTTTATTACCTCTGATCACGATCCTATAGATATAGAAAACAAAAAACTTGAGTTTAATTTGGCTTTAGATGGTAGTATTGGTTTAGAAAGTTTATTTGTGAGCTTACAAGAAATACTAGATTTAGAACTTATCATTGAAAAATTAACAACCACCCCTCAAACCATTTTTGGACTAAAAACCTCTACAATTAATGTAGGAGAAAAGGCCAACTTAAGTTTATTTACAACACAAGGAACAGGAACTTTTACCTTAAATAATATTTTATCTACCTCAACAAATAGTGCATATTTAGGTAAAAAAACTACTGGTAAAGTTTATGGAACTTACAATAACGGAATTTTAACCTTGGCTTAAATGACAGATTTATCTTTAGAATACTTGGTGCAAGAACCTAGTGTAAAAACAGACAAAACACCTTTAATTTTACTCATTCACGGATACGGAAGTAATAAAGAAGATTTATTTTCTTTTGCTAGCGAATTACCACAACAAGCCTTGGTAATAAGTGTACAAGCTCCAATAGCATTACCCTTTGGAGGATATGCATGGTACAGCATTACTTTTGATGCTGATGAAAATAAATTTTCTGATCCTGATGAAGGAAAAGATTCTGTTCAGAAATTGAATATTTTTTTAGAGGAAATTATAGAAAAATATAACGTAGATACCCATAACATTTTTTTAACAGGATTTAGTCAAGGAGCTATTTTAAGTTATGCTTTTTCTTTTACATTTCCAGAAAAAGTACAACATGTAGTCGCTTTAAGCGGATATTTTAATCACGATTTTTTAATAGAAAAACCAATTAAAAACAAAGTAGATTATTTTATTTCTCACGGAACTGTTGATCAGGTAATTCCAATTGATTGGGCTAAAAAAGCACCTGAGTTTTTAACTTCTTTGGGCATTGACAATACTTATAAAGAATATCCGGTAGGACACGGAATTCACCCCAATAATTTTTACGACTTTAAGGATTGGATTTTAAAACGAATATAACCTCAATAAAAAACGCTCAACTTAAGTTGAGCGTTTTTTATTGACAATACCTTTAAAACATTTACAAAAACTTAACCCAAAAACACACATTTCTTAAAAGATATTTCTACTACCTTCTATTAATAAAAGAACCCTATCTATCTATAAATTAGAGTTTTATTAACTATTAATTAATATCATTGATTGAATAAGTATGTAATCTTACAACTCAATAACAATCAGCACAATATCAATTAATAATTATGACAAAAACATTTCAACTTTTATTAATTTCTTTAGTGATATTATTCACTTCAGAAATAACAGCTCAAGTAACTACTTCTAGCATAAATGGTAGAGTTACAGATGCTCAAGGAACTATAATGGGTGCTACAGTAATCGCAACTCATACACCTTCTGGTACCGTGTATGGAGGGGTAACTAATGAAGAAGGTCGTTACAACTTACCAGGTATGCGTGTAGGTGGACCTTACACGATAGAAGTATCTTATATAGGATACGGAAAAAATACAACCAGTAATATTACCATCGGTTTAGGGGCAGCGTATTCACACAACGTTGTTTTAACAGAAGAGAATGTGTCTTTAGATGAAGTAGTTATCTCTGCTAGAAGATCTAAATTTTCTACTGACAAAACAGGTGCAACTACTAATATTTCTAACGAACAAATATCTTCTATGCCAACCATTAATAGAAGTATTTCAGACATTGCTCGTATATCACCATATGCTAACGGAATGAGTATGGCTGGTGGAGATGGTCGTTCTACAAACTTTACTGTTGATGGAGCTAACTTTAACAACAACTTTGGATTAAGTTCTAGTTTACCAGGAGGTGGAAATCCTATTTCTATCAACGCTATAGAAGAAATTCAAGTAGTTGTTTCTCCTTTTGATGTTCGTCAAACCAACTTTATTGGAGGGGGAATAAACGCTATTACAAAATCTGGAACAAACAAGTTCAAAGGATCTGTGTATGGTTTTTACAACAACCAAGAAATGCGTGGTAACAGAATTAACGAAATGGATCTTGGAGAACGTAATGAAGAATCTACCAAAACTGTTGGGGTAACTTTAGGAGGTCCAATTATTAAAAACAAATTGTTCTTTTTTGTAAATGCAGAATCAGTTGTAGAGCCAGGACAAGTAGTGAACTGGAGACCATCAGAAGACGGTGTAGCCAATCTTGACCAATACTTATCTCGTACTAGTGTGGCAGATATGGAAAGAGTAAAACAACACTTACTAGACAATTATGGTTACAACCCAGGATCATACACTGATTACCCTGCTGATGAAACCAACAAAAAATTATTAGCTCGTATTGACTGGAACATCAATGACGATCATAAATTAAGTTTTAGATACAACTACGTTAAAAACCAAGGATGGAATCCTACCAACGGAAACTCTAACAATGCAGGTTCTCGTAACAGAGCTATGGATCGTATTTCTGCTAATTCTATGGCTTTCTCTAACTCAATTTACTCAATGGACAACATTGTAAGTTCTTTCTCTTTAGATTTAAATAGTAGAATTTCAGACAAATTGTCTAATCAATTTTTAACTACTTATTCTAAAATACAAGATGCACGTGGTAGTAACTCATCACCTTTTCCATTTATTGATATTATGAATGGTCTTGATGGTTCTGGAAATCAAATTGACGAACCTTATATGTCTGCTGGTTACGAACTTTTTACATGGAACAATGCTGTTAACAACAATACTTTTACAGCTATTAACAACTTAACGTATTATTTAGACAACCACACTATTACTGCTGGAGTTAGCTTTGAGCACCAATTGGCAAACAACTCTTATATGAGAAATGGTACTGGTTATTATAGATATGCTAGTATAGACGATTTCTTAAACCAAGCGGCTCCAAGAGATTTTGCATTGACTTATGGATATGATGGTGAAAAAAATCCAAATGCAGAAGTTAACTTTACACAATTAGGAGTGTACTTACAAGATGAATGGAACATTAATAAAAACTTTAAATTATCTTACGGAGTTCGTGCAGATTATTTAAAATATAAGGATGATTTAATTAGAAACAACGCTATTTACAATTTAGACTACAACGGTACAAATATAGATACAGGAAAATGGCCAGATGCTAATGTACAAATTTCACCTAGAGTTGGTTTTTCTTGGGACGTAAAAGGAGATCATTCTATGAAATTACGTGGAGGAACAGGAATCTTTACAGGTAGATTACCATTGGTATTCTTTACCAACATGCCAACCAACTCTGGAATGGTACAAGGAAGCTACCAAGCTAATACAAGGTACAATGCTGATGGATCTGTAAGTTCTGTAGACCCTGCCTTAGCTGGTTTAGCAGGACCTATGATTACGGATGTTGATGAAATGATAAGTAGATTAAACTTACCAAATACCATTACTCCAGAGGATGGAGTTTTACCAAGTGACGTAAATGCAGTAGCTACAGACTTTAAAATGCCACAGGTATGGAAAACATCTTTGGCTTTTGATTATCAAGCCCCCACTTCTTTCCCTATGCAAGTAACTGTAGAAGGTATTTACACAAAAACCATTAATGGGGTAATGCTTAAAAACTATAACCTAATGCAACCAGATGCTACATGGGAACGTTTTTCAGGTGCAGATAATAGATATATTTATCCTGCAGACATTACTTACACGTCAAAAGATGCTTATGTATTATCTAACACAAACGAAGGTTGGGGAGCTATTGGTAACATTAGTGTAAATGCACAACCTGTAAAAGACTTAAACTTAATGGCAGCTTATACTTACACTGAATCTAAAGAGATTTCTGGAATGCCAGGTAGTAATGCATTTTCTGCATATTCTGGTTTAGATGCTGTTAATGGACCACATTTACCAGAGTTACAACGTTCTCAATATGTAGTGCCAAACAGAGTAATAGGTTCTGTATCTTACAAAATTCCTTGGGCTACGAATGAATTAAAATCTGCTACATTTTTTAACTTGTTTTACTCAGGTTCTTCTCCAGAAGGATATAGCTTTACTTATTCTAATGACATGAATGGTGATGGAGTTTCTACAGACTTAATTTACATTCCTAAAGAAAGAGGAGACATTAATTTTATTAGTGCTGCTGATGAAGATGCATTCTTTAACTTTATGGAACAAGATGATTACTTAAAAGCAAACAAAGGAAAATATGCAGAAGCGAATGCTGCTCGTAGCCCTTGGGTACATAACTTTGATTTAAGATTGGCTCGTGAGTATTATTTTAATGTTGGAGAAACTAAAAACACTTTACAACTTACTTTTGATATTATAAACGTGGGGAACATGTTAAATTCTAAATGGGGAGTTGAGAAAAACAATAGTATTTCTAACAACGGACAAATTTTAAGATACGAAGGAAAAGATGCCAACAACGTTCCTTCTTATTCATTTAATCAGGTAGATGGAGAATACCCAACTACTACTTATGATTATGATAGCTATTTTGGAAACACTTGGAAACTACAAATTGGAGCTAAATACTCTTTCTAGTTAGTACGCTTTTTAAGATTACTTAAATAAAAAAACGCTCAACAAATGTTGAGCGTTTTTTTGTTTACAACACCTTTTAAAGTATTTTAAAAATTTACAGTATGATGAACGGTATCTCTTTTTTTACCGTATTCTATAACTTTTATTTTAGATAATGAGTTTTTAGATTTCGTTTTAATTTGTTCATTTCCTGTTGTAATTACTTCCACTACACCATTATTTGCTTTGTCTCCATATTTATCAATGGCTTGTTTATCTTTTAAAACTGAGATACTATAAATATTATTAGGATCTATTTTTTCAAACTCTTTTTTAGAAACATTTTTACCATCTACATATAAAAGAACTCCTTTAGGAAAAGGAATCTTTTCTAATTTTACTTCATTTGAATTCAAATTATAATATAAAACTTCTTTATTAGCATCTGAACCGTATACCTCTTTTACATCTGAAAAATGTACACTTATTCCTTTATCCTTCTTTGTAATAATCTCCACAACATCATATTTTCCTTTATCTCCATATTTTTCTATAGCTGATTTCCCTTTTAAAACATCCACTTTATAAATATCATCTGGTTTTATTTTTTCAAACTCTTTTTTTGACACTTGTTTTTTATCAACATAATAAAGAACTCCTTTAGGTAATGTTGTTTTTGCAGATTTTTTAATTTTAACCCCTTGAACTAAAGGGTTTTGTGATCGAGTAGTTACGATTTGTACAACACCAGATTCAACAGCTCCTTTTCCATACCTTTCCTCTATAAATTCTTTTTTAATGATTGCAATTGCTTTTACCTGATGGTTAGGAATATGCAATATTGTTTGTCTATTTTGTAAAAAATTATCTACTACGTATAAAGGGTTAGAACCTTTTCCGTATCCAGGAGTATTTTCAACAAGCTTATCAACAGTTTCAGAAAGAGAACCTTCTACTTTTTCTATGACAATCATTGATTTGTCATTACTATATTTTTGTGATTCTTTATGATTTATTCGTTCAGCATCTCCTGCATCAATAATTTTGTTTATAGGATCATACTTGACAATAAAATCTCTAATTGCAGTTTCTCCTTCTCTATGTTTTTGTGTAGTGGTAAATTTCGAATCATCAGAAAATAATATCTCAACAGTAATTTTTTTAATAGTTTTATTATGATTTCTTTGTACGTCTTTGAAGGAAAGATCCTTATCAAATTTATTTTTAAATAGAGTTATATAGTTATCTAATTCATTATCCGAAGTGTTTTTTTGAATAAAAATTTCAAAAACATCTCCTTCTTGAGTTTTCTTCACATAAACTTCTTCGGTATTAAAACTCATTAAAAACAAAGTCAACACAGGAATAACCAAAGCGTACTTTAATAAATTGATTTTTTTTGATTTTGATTTTTGGATCATAGCAATTCTTTTTTTGATTAATGAATTATAAAAGTGATTGCTTAAAGCCATTTGATGCTTAGAAACACTCGCTTTTAATAAGGTATATTGATAACTTTTTCTATTTTCAATTTGATGAATGGCATATTTATCTGCCAAAAACTCTAAATTTTGTTTAATGCTTTTATTATACAACCATATAAAAGGATGAAACCAAAGGACAATACAAGAAATTTCCACAAATAAAATATCAATAGAATGATATTGCTTAGCATGAACTTTTTCATGCGCTATAATTTGAGACAATTCAATTTCATTATACTGATTAGCATTGTAAACAATCCATTTAAAAAATGAAAAAGGCGATTGCTCTGCTGTAGTTTCTATAAAAACAAATCCATCTTTTTTATGTTTTTTATCTCTCTTTATCACTCTTGCTAAAGAAAGTAACCTAAGTAAAAATCGAATTGCAAAAAAAGAAACTCCTGAAGCATATAAAATCCATACATAATCTAAAATATCAAAAGGTTCTTGTACTTCAGTTGTAATAGGCATTCCCTGAGTATTGTTAAACATTGTAACTGGTAATTCCAAAGAAGTATATTCCTGATATATAGGAATTACAATTAACGGAAAAGTAAAAGACACTATAATTCCTGCAATTAAAAACCACCTATTAATACTATAAAAAGTGAGTTTTTGTAACAATGTTTTGTAAACCAAATAAAAAACTATAATAAGACCGCTTACTTTTAAAAAATATTCCATGCTATTTTTTATTTTCAATAATGGCTATAATCTCTTTTAACTCATCAACACTAATTTTTTCTTCTTTAGCAAAAAAGGAAACCATGTTTTTATATGAATTGTTAAAATAGTTGTCTATTGCCTGATTCATAAATTGTTTTCTATAATCTTCTTTTTTAACAATAGGAAAATATTGATGCGTTTTTCCATAAGCATGATGCCCCACATATCCTTTTTCTTCTAAATTCCTTACCATGGTTGATAAAGTATTATAATGTGGCTTATCCCCTTTAATTTCTTCCAACACATCTTTTACAAAAGCTTTTTCTAACTTCCATATTACATGCATTACCTCTTCCTCTTTGTTTGTTAACTTTTCCATATTTTATTCTTTTTTATCCTTACAACCAAAACTACAACTATTTTTATAGTTATACAACTAAAAAAATAGTTTGTTAACTAAAAAACCAGTTTATATAAATAGAATTAAAAAAAAAAGCAAAAAAAAAGACCGTCTAATCAGACGGTCTTTTAAAACATAACGTTTATTTTTTACTCTTCCATATCAGTATCTGCTAACTGAGATTTATCAGACTTTAATTGGTAAACACTAGCTACTCTATAATCAGTTCCATAATCTACCTGTGTAACCATTGTTTTGTTTTCTCCAAAATACCAAGTTCCAGTTTTTTTACCGTCTTTGTATTCTCCAGTAGATTTTTTAACTCCTTTGGTAGTATAAGAAACCCAAGTTCCTTGCATTTTTTTATCTGCATCTATAAAACCTGTTTGAGCAACTTTTCCATTTTCATGAAAATATGTTACTTTATAAAAATCTCCTTCTTTTACTATTTTTACGTCGTTTTGTGCGTAGGTAAATACTCCTACAAATAATGATAATATAATTGTGAATGCTTTCATAATAATTGTTTTATGTTGATATCTCAAATTTACAAAACATTTTACATTCAAGCAACACTAATTTAACATTAATTTAACATTAGAGCGTTTTTATTAACATTGTACTAAACTTTAAAAAGATAACTCTAATATTCCGTAATGAGAATCGTGTTGTACTACTTTTTCATTTTCTATAAAAATAGCTTGTGGAGATTGATGAACAACATTAAACCTACTAGCAATTTCATTAGAAATATCTCTAAACCTAATTAAATCTAAAAAGTATAATTTATACCCTTCCCCTATTTGCTTTTCAAACTTATTTAACACACTAGTACTAATACTACAACGTGTACTATGTTTAAAAACAACAACTTTATTTGTTTTTGATGATGCTATCACTTCATCTAACTGATTTATATTTGTTAAGGGTATCCAATTTACAGAGTTTGTATCCTTTTTTTCTTCTTTGTTTTTTCCTAAAAAGCTATCTAATAATCCCATTTGTTTTCTTTATAATTTAGTTTGCTAAAATACTTGTTTATCTGTTGATTTCATATTTCTTTAAAGTCGATTCTATTTTATAAGTCTTACAGTATATAAAACGCTGTCAAAAAATCATCTATTCACTAAAAACCAACCAATTACACAGACAAAAAGTCTTATTAGCAGACATTTTATCAGCTTTTAAGAAAAGGAATATGTTTTGACTATACCTTATCAAATAAAAAAATTGAGAAAAATATCAACCCAAATTAAGCTATTATGAATTTTAACAATTATACCATAAAATCGCAAGAGGTTGTACAACAAGCACAACAAATTGCACAAGGATTAGGACATCAACAAATAGAAAATACTCACCTACTAAAAGCCATTTTAGAAGTAGATGAACATGTAACTCCGTTTATTTTAAAAAAACTACAAGTTAATATTGATATTCTTCCCCAAATATTAAACAAAACTTTAGAGAGTTTTCCTAAAGTAACTGGCGGACAAATTGGATTATCTAGTACATCTGCTAAAACATTAACAGATGCGAGTAATATTGCTAAAAAAATGGATGACGAATATGTGTCTATTGAGCATTTATTATTAGCACTATTAAATAATAAAGACACAGTAAGTCAACTTTTAAAAGACCAAGGTGTAACAGAAAAAGGGCTAAAAGCAGCCATTGATGAAATTAGAAAAGGTCAAAAAGTAACCTCACAAAGTGCCGAAGAAACCTATAATTCTTTAAACAAATATGCTAAAGATTTAAATAAATTAGCAAGCACAGGGAAATTAGATCCTGTAATTGGTCGTGATGAGGAGATTCGTAGAATTCTACAAATTCTATCTCGTAGAACTAAAAACAATCCAATGTTAATTGGTGAACCTGGAGTTGGTAAAACTGCCATTGCTGAAGGTTTAGCTCACAGAATTGTAAAAGGTGATGTACCAGAAAACCTAAAAGACAAACAAGTTTTTTCTTTAGATATGGGTGCCTTAATTGCTGGTGCTAAATACAAGGGAGAGTTTGAAGAACGTTTAAAATCTGTAGTAAAAGAAGTTACTTCTGCCGAAGGAGACATTGTTTTGTTTATTGATGAAATTCACACCCTTGTAGGTGCTGGTGGTGGTGAAGGTGCTATGGATGCTGCCAATATTTTAAAACCTGCCTTGGCTCGTGGTGAGTTAAGAGCTATTGGTGCTACCACTTTAGATGAATATCAAAAATATTTTGAAAAAGACAAAGCCTTAGAAAGACGTTTCCAAAAAGTAGTTGTGAATGAACCTGATACGGAAAGTGCTATTTCTATTTTACGTGGAATTAAAGAAAAGTATGAGGCTCACCACAAAGTACAAATAAAAGACAGTGCAATTATTGCTGCTGTAGAACTAAGTCAGCGTTATATTACCAATCGTTTTTTACCAGACAAAGCTATTGATTTAATGGATGAAGCTGCTGCTAAAATGCGTATGGAAATTAACTCTAAACCAGAGGAGTTAGACGTATTAGATAGAAAAGTAATGCAGTTGGAAATTGAAATTGAAGCCATTAAACGTGAAAATGATGAAAAGAAACTTTCTTTCTTACGCAAAGAATTGGCCAATATAAAAGAACAACGCGATGCTATTTATACACAATGGAAATCTGAAAAAGAAATAGTAGACAATGTGCAAACCATAAAAGATGAAATAGATACTTATAAGTTAGAAGCTGATAAAGCAGAACGAGATGGAAATTACGGATTGGTAGCAGAGCTACGCTATGGTAAAATAAAAGAAGCCCAAGAACGTTTAGACACTGCCCAAGAAATATTAGCTAAAAATCAAGACAATTCTTTAGTAAAAGAAGAAGTTACCGAAGACCATATTGCTGAAGTAGTGGCTAAATGGACAGGTATTCCAGTACAGAAAATGTTACAAAGTGAAATTGATAAATTATTAAAACTAGAAGATGAATTGCACTTAAGAGTGGTTGGGCAACAAGATGCCATTGAAGCTGTTTCTGATGCTGTAAGACGCTCCAAAGCTGGCTTACAAGATGCCAGAAAACCTTTAGGAAGTTTCTTGTTTTTAGGAACTACTGGGGTTGGTAAAACCGAACTAGCAAAAGCTTTGGCCGAGTATTTATTTGATGATGAAAATGCATTGACTCGTATTGATATGAGTGAATATCAAGAACGTCATTCTGTAAGTAGATTGGTGGGAGCTCCTCCTGGTTATGTAGGTTATGATGAAGGTGGACAATTAACAGAAGCCGTAAGACGTAGACCTTATTCTGTAATTTTATTAGACGAAATTGAAAAAGCGCATCCAGACACTTTTAATATTTTATTACAAGTATTAGATGAAGGTAGGTTAACAGATAATAAAGGTCGTGTAGCAGATTTTAAAAACACCATTATAATTATGACTTCTAACATGGGGGCAGAAATTATTCAGCAACGTTTTGAAAATGCTAAAAAACAAACACGTGAACAAATTGCACAACAAGCAAAAACAGAAGTTTTACAAAACTTAAAACAAATTGTAAGACCCGAATTCATTAACCGTATTGATGAAATTGTTATGTTTACTCCACTAGACATTAATGAAATTAGTCAGATTGTAGAATTACATTTAAAAGGGTTAACCAAGTTGTTATCTGGTAAAGAAATTACCTTAAGCGCTACAGAACATGCAAAATTAGCCCTAGCTAAAAAAGGTTTTGATCCTGAATTTGGAGCTAGACCTGTAAAACGTGTGATTCAAAAAGAAGTCTTAAATCTTTTGTCTAAAGAAATTTTAGCAGGTAAAATTCAAAACCAAAATCATGTTGAATTAGATGCTATAGACGACAAACTATTTTTTAATAATAAATAATTTACAAATTAAAACCTCTCTTAATCAACACTATAAAGAGAGGTTTTAAAATTATCTACATTCTTATTTTCTAATACTGTACAAAACCATTATATTTAAATAAAAAAAAGCATGAAGTTATTCTTTTCATATGGGGTTTTACAATTTGAAAAAACACAAATAGAAACTTTTGGTAAACCATTACCTAGCAAAAAAGACATTGTTAAAGGCTATAAACTTGATAATATTAAAGTTGTAAATCCTGAAATGGTTACATTAATGGACAACAATTTTCATCCTATAGCCAAACCTAGTAACAATCCAAATGATGAAATTATAGGTACAGTTTTTGAATTAAATGAGGATGATTTAGCTAAAGCAGAAGCTTTTACCAATCAGTGTAAAACCATCAAAAAAATAGAGGTTACTTTAGATTCTGGTAAAAAAAGCTGGATGTATGTAGCCAATCAGTAACTGAATATTTAATTAAAAACAAAAAAAATGAGCACATTAAGATTGGGTGATATTGCACCAAACTTTACAGCACAAACAACAGAAGGAGAAATCAACTTTCACGATTGGTTAGGTGATAGTTGGGGAATTTTATTCTCTCACCCTGCAGACTATACTCCAGTATGTACTACTGAATTAGGAACTGTTGCCAAATATACAGATGAATTTAATAAAAGAAATGTTAAAGTAGTAGCTTTAAGCGTAGATGGTATTGAATCTCATCATGGATGGATTAAAGACATTAACGAAACTCAAGCTACCACCGTTAACTTTCCTATCATTGCAGATGAGGACAATAAAGTTGCTGATTTGTATGACATGATTCATCCAAATGCTAATGACAAGTTAACCGTACGTTCTGTTTTTGTTATTGGACCAGACAAAAAAATTAAATTAATGATTACTTACCCTGCATCTACAGGAAGAAATTTTGATGAGTTAATAAGAGTTATAGACTCTTTACAGTTAACAGCATATCACAAAGTTGCAACTCCTGCTAACTGGAAACATGGTGAAGATGTAGTCATTTCACCTGCTGTTAGCAATGAACAAATTCCAGATTTATTTCCAAAAGGACATAAGGAAGTTAAGCCTTATTTAAGAACAACTCCTCAACCAAATATTTAATTTTTTTATAAAAAAACACAAAGGCTAGTAAATAAATTTACTAGCCTTTGTGTTTTTAACATTTAAAACTTTTACTACACTACGCACAATAATTATGACTAAATTATTTTTATTATTAGCACTACCTCTTAGCATTTTTGCACAATCAAAAAAAGTAGATTCGGTTAAAGTTTTCTACTTAGGCGGACAGTCTAACATGGATGGTTATGGATATAACAAGGATCTTCCTAAATCACTAAATAAAAAAATTAAAAATGTTTATATCTTTCACGGGAACCCTACCAAAGATGAAAGAACCGATGGAGGGAAAGGAATTTGGACTTCTTTAAAACCTGGACATGGAAGAGGATTTTCTTCTGATGCAAATGAAAACAAATTATCCAATCGTTTTGGTGTAGAATTGTCTTTTGCTCAAAAATTACAAGAAATCTATCCAAACCAAAAAATTGCCCTTATTAAATATTCCAGAGGAGGAACTTCTATTGATACTTTAGGAAATCCTACAGGAAACTGGGATTCTAACTATCGTGGTAAAACCGGTAAAAATCAATACGATTATTTTTTAGAAACCGTAAAAAATGCCTATGCTCAAACAGATATTGATGGAGATGGTATAACCGATGTATTGGTCCCTAGCGGAATTATTTGGATGCAAGGAGAAAGTGATGCCAAACAAGAAGACATTGCCTTGCGTTATTACCAACATTTAGATAAATTGATGAATTTAATTAGAGCTGCTTTTAGAGTAGATGACTTGCCTGTTGTAATTGGAAAAATATCAGACTCTTGGAACAACGATGAAGGAAAAGTTTGGAAATACGGAGAAATAGTACAAGCTGCACAAGAAAAATTTGCGCTTACCGATAAAAATGCTACCATTGTTAGAGACACTAGATATTATAAATATTCAGACAGATATCATTACAACAGCGAAGGTTATATAGACTTGGGAATTAAGTTTGCCGAAGCTCTAGAAAAATTGAAGAATAAATAAAAACCTCAACCTTATAAAAAACACGAGCTTGACTGAAAAGTATTAAAAAACGTCATCCTGAATTTAATTCAGAATCACAACATACTGTTAAACAGTAGTTATGAGAAACTGAAACAAGTTCAGTTTGACGAAATTTTTACTTTTTCAAACAGCCTTGTATTTTTTTATGAACTTATTTAAGCTGTTTTTTAACACCTCTCTTTTTTAAAAATTTGTTTACATTCGTAGCAAATTTTAACCCCAATCTTATGAATTTTAAATACCTCTTACTAGCTAGTATACTAGTAACCACTATGTTTTCTTGTAAAACTCTAAAAAACAATAGTCCCCAACTTAGTAATATTACACAAACCTATATTGCTGCACCACCTGTAACTCACAATTCACACTCTGCAACCTTAGAAGAAATTAACACCAAACAATTAATGGCTGCTTGGTTTGGAGGAAGTTACGAAGGAGCTAAAGATGTTGGAATTTATACGGCTACTTATCAAAATAAAAAATGGTCACAACCCAAAAACATTATTACTCCGCTAGTAAAAAACAACGATACTTTGCCTTGTTGGAATCCTGTTTTATTTAAAAGTAAAAGCAACACTTTATATCTTTTTTACAAAGTAGGAAAAAACCCACGTGAATGGTTTGGTGCCATGGTTTCTTCTATCGATGATGGAAAAACATGGAGCAAAACAACTTATTTACCAGACGGATTTTTAGGCCCTATAAAAAACAAACCAATAGAAGTTACTCCAGGAGTTATTTTATGTGGTAGTAGTACAGAAAGTACTACCAATGATGATTGGCGAGTACATGTAGAAACCTATACAGAAGCTACAAAAACATGGAAAAAAATAGCGGTTAAAAATCCACATCAATTTGATGTAATTCAACCTACATTTTTAGTTCACAAACCAACTAAAATTCAAATGTTATGCAGAAGTAAACACGATAAAGTAATAGAGTCTTGGTCATATGATTACGGACAAACATGGTCTAAAATGGACAGTATTAATGTGGTAAACTCTAATTCTGGAATTGATGGGATTGCTTTAAGAAAAAATTTCTTTTTACTAGTAAATAATCCTTTACCAAGAGGTGCCGATTGGTTTAATGGTCGTAATGTATTAGATGTTGAGTATTCTAAAAATGGATTGAACTGGAATAAACTATTAGATTTAGAACATCAAACAGAAGGAGAGTTTAGCTATCCAGCCATCATTCAAACTTCTGATAAAAAGATTCATATTTTATATACTTACAATAGAAAATACATTAAACACGTTTCTTTTGATATTTTATATTAAAAGAAACGACCTAATATAACACATATTAGAAATATAAATATGAGCCTACATAATTTACAAAACATCACCTCTTCTTTAAGCAATACTCCTAAAATGCCTGTGCTATTTTTAGGACATGGGAGTCCTATGAACGCTATAGAAGAAAATGAGTTTGTGGCTTCTTTTAGACAACTTGGAAAAGAAATCCCAAAACCGAATGCTATTTTATGTATTTCTGCCCATTGGGAAACCAAAGGAACATTTGTTACCGCCATGCAAAATCCACCAACCATTCATGATTTTGGTGGTTTCCCTAAAGCTTTGTTTGATGTACAGTATCCTGCTCCAGGAAGTCCTGAACTGGCTGTAGAAACACAAAAGTTAGTCACCCAAACAGAAATTGGTTTAGATGAAAAATGGGGATTAGATCACGGAGCTTGGAGTGTAATAAAACACATGTATCCAGATGCCAATGTTCCCGTAATTCAAATGAGTATTGATTATTCTAAACCTGCTCAATATCACTATGAATTGGCTACAGAAATTCAACAACTTAGACATAAAGGAGTGTTAATTGTAGGGAGTGGAAATATGGTACACAATTTAAGAAGAATTGCTTGGGACAAAATGAATGCGGGTTCTTATGGATTTGATTGGGCCATTGAAGCTAATGAAAAAATGAAAGCTTTTATTTTGAATGACAATCATAAAGACCTCATCAATTTTAACAAACAAGGAAGTGCTTTTAACTTATCTATTCCTACACCAGAACATTATATGCCTTTAATTTATAGTTTGGCTTTAAAAGACAGACAAGATGACATTTCTATTTTTAACAATCAATACATTGGAGGCTCACTCTCCATGACATCAGTGAAAATTGCTTAATAAAAAAGTAGTCTAAAAAGTTTTATTTTCGTCAACCTGAACTAGTTTTAGGTTCTCATCATAGATTATACGTGACATGAGATTCTGAAATAAATTCAGAATGACGTTATGATTCTTTTTAGACTACTTTTTTTAATATACAGCTAAACTACTTTTCAGAAGTCAAACTAACTTTTGCTGTTTTTAATCCTCTACCACTAACGGTTAACTCAATATTTCCAGCTTCTTTTTCAGACTGAACCAACACCACTAATTTTCCACTAAATAATTTCATGGTTGGTAAATGGAATTGCTCTAAAGAAGTTGCATCTCCATTACAAGCTGCTCTGTAGGTCCCTTTTCCTTTTACTTTAAATTTTAATTGATTAGTTGCTGTTGGACAAACAACTCCATTTTTATCAACCACAGAAACTGTAACAAAAGACAAGTCTTTTCCATTGGCTTTAATGGTTTTTCTATCAGGATTCAAAACTAATTTATATGGTTTTCCTGCAGTTTTAATTTCCTTTTCAGCAACAGGTTTTCCTTCTTTATCAAACGCAACAACCTTTACTGTTCCAGGCTCATATTTAACATCCATCCACATTAAACGATATCTATTTTGTGGAGTTGAATGATTCTTTTTCTGAATTCCCATACTTTTTCCATTGATAAAAAGCTCAGCACTATCGTAATTTGTATATACAAAAACTGGTGTTACTTCTCCTTCTCTACCTTCCCAATTCCAATGAGGTAAAATATGTAATGTTTCAGCATCTTTATTCCAACGACTTCTATATAAGTAATATCTATCTTTTGGTAATCCTGCCAAATCATTAATTCCAAAATAAGAACTACGTGATGGCCAACTGGTATCATACGGAGTTGGTTCTCCTAAATAATCAAAACCAGTCCAAACAAACTCCCCAATCACCCAATCTTTATCATCTTGTAATACAAAATCTTCATCAGGAACATTAGACCAACTACAAGCTTCTAAATCATAAGATGAAGATTGAAAATCATCATACTGAACATTTTTTCCTTGCTTTACAGGAAACTTATAAATTCCTCTAGAACTAACAGTGGATGCTGTTTCTGATCCTAAAATAAATCCTTGTGGGAATCTCTTATTTGCTTCTTCATACAAATGTACTCTATAGTTCAATCCAGGTATATCTAATAATGCTCCAAACCCTGATTTCATTACAGAATTCACCTGATCCATTCCTACTGTTACAGGTCTTGTTGGGTCTTCTCTATGAAAAATTTCTTGTAACCATTTTGCACGTTTCACTCCTGCTTCTCCATGCTGATCTGGTACTTCATTTCCTGAACTCCACATGACAATACTTGGGTGATTTTTAGTAGCTGCAACCAAGTTTACAATATCTTTTTCTGCATATTCATCAAAAAATCGGTGATAACCATTTTTTACCTTTGCTTTAGCCCATTCATCAAAACTTTCTGCTAAAAATAAAAATCCCATTTCATCACACAACTCCAATTGTTCAAAAGACGGCATGTTGTGAGAACTACGAATGGCATTACAGCCCATTTCTTTTAAAATAGTTAACTGACGTCTTAACGCTGCTTTATTAATAGCTGTTCCAATAGGTCCTAAATCATGATGTAGACAAACTCCTTTAAACTTAGTCACTTTTCCGTTTAAACTAAATCCTTTATTGGCTTCGTATTTAATTTCTCTAATTCCAAAACGAGTAGTTATCTCATCTTTCAACTCATTATTTACATACAACTTGGTAACTGCTTTGTACAAATAAGGATGCTCTGGACTCCATAAATTTGGATTGTCAACTTTTATATTTTGATCAAATTCATTTCCAAACTCCAAGGTTGTTTTGTTTGATGAAATCTCTTTACCATCAGCATCTAAAATAGTTGTAACCAAAGCCCCGTTTGTAACAGATACTTTTGTTTTTATATTTACCTTAGCTTCTTCTTTGCTAACCTTTGGAGTGGTAATGTATGTTCCCCATTGGTTAATACTCTCTTTATTTTTGGTAATTAAACTTACTTTTCTATACAAACCTGCCCCAGGATACCAACGAGAGGCAAACTCTTTATTGGTTAATTTTACGGCTAAAGTATTTTCTCCTTTTTTGATATGTTTAGAAATATCAAAATAAAAATAACTGTAACCATATGCCCATTCTCCTATTTTTTGTCCGTTTAAATAAACCTGAGGTTCACTCATAGCACCTTCAAACAACAAAATTACTTTTTGAGCTAATTCGGCTTCAGAAATAGTAAATTGATTTCTATACCAAGCAGTTCCTACGTGAGGTAAAGAACCTGTTCTTCCTGTTTTTTCAGTAGCATCTTTTTCATTATTTTGTGTAATCGCTACTGTTTGTTTATCTATCTCTTTATCAAAAGGTCCATAAATAGCCCAATCGTGAGGAACGGTTACTTGTTCCCATTTTGAATCGTTAAATTTTTCTTGCTGAGCATTTTTAACATCTCCTTTTTGAAACTTCCAATTAACATCTAATACTCTAACATTTCTTACTTGAGAAAAAGAAACCTGTGAGAGAACAAGTAATGTAAATAGTAAAAATTTAGACTTTGTCATTCTTAATTCTTCTTTATTATATTTAGTAATTATTTAGAACCGTTGTAAAACTGCATTCCTAAAGTTGCTTTGTTATTATTATCAAATAAAGTTGCATTGTCCCAATGAGAACCTGTGCCCCATTGCGTTTTACAATTTGTAGAAACCCATGCTGGTTCCCAATAAACAACTCCAGATCCTCCGGCTTTTACCACAACTTCTTTCAGTTTATTTAAATAATCTAATTGACCTTGTTGTGTTGCTGCATAGCCATTTATTAATGCATTAGCATCTAATATATTATTAGCGGCATCATTATTATTTAGGCTAAAAGGATATGCTGTTTCTACAATCATTAATTTTTTCTTATAAGTATCTATCAACGATTTTAAAGGTGTTTCCACATTGTCTAAAGTATATTCTGACCAAATTGGATAATATGACAAACCAATCCAATCATAATCAGTAATTCCGCTAGCTGTTGCTTCTTTAAACCACCACAAACCATTTTCAGGTTGGGCAATATGCAACATTATTTCAATCTTCGCATCCTGCACTGTCGAAACATCTCTTACAGCTTTTATTCCTTGATTAATTAAATAAGCATTACGATCCCAATCTATAGGCCAAACCAACTCATCTCCTTGCAAAATCATAGGATTGGTTTCATTACCAACCTGTACCATTTCTGGCAATAATTCTTCTGCAGCTAAATTATTTAAGGTTTCATAAGTATAATCATACAGTAACTTTCCTAAAGCTACTTTGTTATTCATTTGACTTTCCCAAGCAGCTGGAATTTTTTGTTTTTCAGGATCTGTCCAAGAATCTGAATAATGGAAATCTAACAACACATTCATTCCTAACTCTTTGGCTCTAGATATTGTTTTTTTTACATCTTCATAATTAGAATAATTAGTCCAAGTAGGATTGTGCCACAAACGAACACGTACCAAATTGGTTCCAGCATTGCTAAAAATTTTAAAAGGGTCTTGAGTAATTCCTTTATCATTTTTATAAACAGCACCACAATCTTCCATTTCATTTACATACGATAAATCTGCTCCGTAATAAAAAGCAACTTCATCGGTACCTGGAGTAATTACTTCTTTATCTTGTTCCTCTTCTGCAATAGAAGTTGAACTTTGACAAGAACCTAAATGGAAACAAGCTAAGATTAAAAAAGTACTAAAATAAAATTTCATAAATATTTTCATTTGGCTATTATTCTAAAGTAATGGTTTTATCAACAGCATTTACTGTTAACGTATAGGTTCCTGGAGTTCCAACAAAAACAAAGTTTCCATCTCCTTCACCTTCGTCTTCAAAAGCAGCATCAATGGTAAAGTTTTGATCTGCATAATAAGAATAGTTTAAACCTGAGTTCCAATCATCAAAAGCTGTAAAAAATCTAAATTTTTCATTAGCCAAAGCAATACTTGCAGACCAAACATCTGGAGTAGATTCAATAAACTCAACTGTATTTGCAGCATCAAAAGACCAACCTCCTGGAACAGCTCCACCAACTGTCCATAAAGAATTAGAAGGTGTTAACACAATTGTTTTATTAACATTGTCTATAGTTAATGTATAAATACCTGGAGTTCCTATAAACTTAAAGTTTGCATCATCTTGAGCATCTTCTAAATTGGCATCAATAGTATATCCTTCACCTTCGTAATAAGAATATTTTAAATCTGAAGCCCAGTCTCCTGATTCTTGAAAAAATCTAAAGTTTTCATTAATAAAAGATGCTTTTAATTGTAATACATCACCATCACACACCATTTCTCCTGCAGGAACAAAGTTCCATCCAATATTATCTAAACCTGCTCCAACAGCATAAAGAGAAGGACACCCTCCATCATTAGCAACTGTTTCTATCCATTCAATATTAATAGGCTGTACCTCAGACACCACTTCATTTGTTCCTGTTGACCCCATACTTGCTTTTACTTTAAGATACACCACTCCTGTATTATTTGGTGTTCCATCTGTATTGGTTGTTGTAGGATCATCATCTAAACCTAAATCTTTTGCAAATGACAACAATTGATCTACTGTAATTCCGTAATTGGTTTCACTAGTGGTTCCTATAATTTTATATGGATCGGCATCTACATCAATAGCTGCTAAAAGTTCGTATGAAATATTTGTTGAAACTCCAAAATCTGCTGCACTCCAAATAATTCTATCGGCAATATTTTCTTTGGTTGCGTTAGACAATAAATATTTTGCTGCAAACGAACTTGTAAAAGAAATTCCTTCTGTACTAGGTTGTGCTACAAAAATAGGTGAACTGTCGTCTGAGCAAGCGTTTAATCCTACTAATGAAATAAATGCTATAAATATGATGATTAATTTTTTCATTGTATATATTTTTAGTGTTTGTCTTTTTTATTTTAATATCCTGTGTTTTGTGTAAGATTTGGATTGGCAGCTACACTCGCCTTTGGTAATGGAAAAACCTTACGGAAATTACCTATGGCAATTCCACTTACCACACTTCCTTTCCAAGACCAGTTATAAGAACCTCCTGTATATTTTCCGAAACGGATTAAGTCTTGTCTTCTATGTGCTTCTCCATATAATTCAACCATACGTTCATTTAAAATCAAGTCTAAATCAACATCGTTTTCTGTAACCATAAATGGATTGTTAGCTCTTGATCTTAATAAATTGATATAATCTTTAGCGGTAGATAATGTTCCTCCTGAACCTCCTCTAACAACAGCCTCTGCATACATTAAATAAACATCAGCAAGTCTAAACATAGGAAAATCAGTATCTACTATTTCGGTAGCAGAACCATTAGCTCCTGTAGATGTTTTGTTAGACCATTTTGCGGTAACATATCCTGTTCCATAATCATCCATATCGGTCATTTCAATAGTTCTGTCGTCACTTAAAATGGTATTTCTATCATCGGTATCATAAGTACCATTTAACATGGTTTCAGAGAATTGTTTGGTTACTCTTAATCCACCAGCCCATCCTGCTACACCAAAATCAGCTCCGTTTTGTTCTATAGATCCAACTTGTGCATTGACCATGACCGTAGTAGGCCCATAATTTTGAGTCACAACTCCATCGGAAACAATAGGGAAAATAATTTCGTTTCTTGCAGAATTGCTATGGTTGTCTGCATTAAAATTATTAGCATATACAGGTGATAAAATATAACCTGATGCAATAATATTATTACAATAAGTTAAACATTCATCGTACTTATTTTCTCCAATAAACACCTCTGCATTTAAATAAATTTTAGCTAACAACATCCAAGCAGCAGCTTTGTCTACTCTTGCATATTCATTTTGTAAAGGATCTACTAATTCTGGTAAAATAGTATTGATTTCAGACTCCACAAAGGCAAACAATTCAGCACGATTGTATTGTGGAGATTGATACGCTCCTACAGGGTCATTTTCTGTTACAAAACCTGCTTTACCAAACAAATCCATTAAATGATAGTAAGCCAAAGCTCTCAAAAAACGAGCTTCTGCTCTAAATGTTTGTACTTCGGCACGAGTATTATCACTTACTCCTCTGCTGTTTAATTTGTCATTGGTAGTTTGTCTTAAATATTCATTAACAAAAGCTACTTGAGTCATACATCTTCCGTAAAACCCTCTAATAACAACATTGTCTGCTGTCCATGTATTTCTATTTAATCCTCTTAAACCACCATCATTTTCCCATGACCATTTTACCTCATCTGTGGTTAATTCTTGTAAATTCCAAAATGCTCTACCGTATTGACTTGTACCTGCATCTAAACCTGAAATATTTGAATCTCCTGGTCCATTTGCACCTGTTAAAGCCAAGTTTCCATATACTCCAGCCAAACCTTGCTTATAAGATTCTGGTGTAGCGTAAAAATCATCGACCAAAAAAGCATTAGGATCATTTACCTCAATATCTAAATCGTTTGTACAACCTACAAGAATTAATACAGTACCTAATATGTATATTACTTTATGTGTTAATTTATTTTTCATACTGTTATGTTTTAAAATCTAACGTTAGCTCCTATTAAAAATGTTCTTGGTCTAGGAGTTATTGAATTATCTATACCGTTTCCAAACACTTCAGGATCTACTCCTGAATATCCTGAAATAGTAAATACATTTTGTACACTGGCAGACAAACGAACCGAAGAACTTTGACTAAAAATTTTGTTAAACGTATATCCTAAACTCAAATTATCCATTTTTAAGAAAGAGGCATCTTCTATATAATAATCTGACAACAACACTGTTTCCGAAGATTGGAAGTTTGTATCTAATACTGATGTTGGTAAGTTTGATACTACCGAACTATTTCTTAATGCTCCGTATTGTGCTCTGGTTGCATTGGCTCCATTATAATTATAGTTTCCTAAACTTGCTCTTAAATTAAAAGACAAATCGATGTTTTTATAACTAAAATTAGAAGCAAACCCCATAGTTACTGTTGGCATACCATTGTGATGGATGTACAAATCTGATTCATTAATGATGTTATCCCCGTTTAAATCGGCATAAGCTCCTTCTATAGGGTTTCCACTCGTGTCATAAATTTGCTTGTATACGTAATATGAAAATGGTGTATATCCTACTCTATGCACCTGAACCGTAGCTCCATCACCTGCACCTGCTCCTGTATTTCCAACCAGTTGATCTTGATCTAAAGCCAAATTTTTAATTTCAGTTTTGATAAATGTGGTATTAAAGTTTGCATACCAATTAAAACCATCTCTATTCTTAAAAATATCTCCTCCTATAGAAAATTCAATTCCTTTTGATGTAAAATTTCCTATATTTTGAAATCCTGAATTACTAAAGTTAGAACCATCAGAAATAGCTGCATTGGCTAACAAATCTTTAGACTCCTTATAAAAACCTTCTATAGCTCCTGTAAACCTGTCGTTTAACAATCCATAATCAAAACCAGCATTATAGGTTGTAGTTTCTTCCCATTTTAGGTTTTCATTTCTAAAGTTTGGAATTCCAATAGAAGTTACATTGTTTCCAAATATATATTGAGAGGTTGATAATCCTTTGGTGTATTTAGATAAAAATAAATCTAAATTATCCTGTCCAATATCTTGTTGACCAGTAATACCCCAACCCAATCTTAATTTTAAAGTTGATAAAGTCTCTGCTTCTGGAAACAAATCTTCTTTAAGTTTCCATGCAAAAGCTGCTGCTGGAAAATTACCCCAACGGTTGTTTTTACTAAAACGTGAGGTTCCATCTCTACGATAAGAAAGTGTAAATAAATATTTATCATAAAAAGAAAGGTTTGTTCTTCCAAAAAAACCAATCAATACTAAATCTGGTGTAACACTTGTTACAGGCTCGCTATCTACTCCATCATCAAGCAATTCATTAGTTACATAACTTTCACTGGTGAATTTTTGATAAGAATATCCTGCTGTAGCCTCAAAATTAAATTCATCATATTCTTTTTTATAAGACAAGTAACCGTCTAATAAATGATTGCTTTTATCATTTGTATATTCTGAATATGAACCAACAATACGTCCGTCTGCTTGAAACAAAGGGTTTTGATCTGAAACTCTTGTGAATCCTTCGGCAGTACTTACATCTAATCCTAAATTTAAAACAGCTGAAAGTTCTGGAATGGCATGAAAATTATAGTCTAATTTAACATTACCATATAATCTTTTTACTTCACTTCTACTGTTTCTTTGTAACAATTCTGCTACAGGGTTTAACGGAGCTCTCTCTACCAAATCACTACTATTAATTACTCCATTATTATCATCATTATAATATTGGAAATAACCACCAAAGGGAGAGTTCTCATCATATACCGGTTGTGTAGGGTCAAAAGTTAATGCATTTCCTTGTTGACCAGAGGCGAACCTGTTTTTTTCTAAAGACACGTTTGCGTTTACACTAACTTTTAAATGTCTGTCAAAAAAATCTGGATTTACAGTTACAGACCCCGTGTTACGTTCGTAACCAGAAGTTAACATCAATCCGTTTTGTAAACTTCTACCTAAAGAAGCTCTAGTAGGGATTCTATCAAACAACATTCCGTTTACCGATAAGTTGGTGTTTGCAGAAACACTTGTTCTGTAAATTTCATCTTGCCAATCTGTATTTGCAGTTCCTAAAGAAGCTAACAAACTAGGATCTTGTTGAGCTACAATTTCTCTAAACTCATCGGCACTAAAAACATCAACCTTATTTGCTAATGTGTGCACACTCATGCTCATATCTAAATTGGCAGAAAAAGTTCTTGTTCCTTTTTTTAGAGTAATGATAATAACTCCGTTTGAAGCTCTTGATCCATAAATGGCTGTTGCAGAAGCATCTTTTAACACAGAAAACGAATCGATATCATTTGGGTTTATAGTGCTTAAAATAGACCTAGAACCTCCAATAGTATTGTTATCTATTGGCATACCGTTAATTACAATTAAAGGATCATTAGAAGCTCCCAAAGATGCTCCTCCACGAATTCTAATGGTTGAACCCGAACCAGGTTCTCCTCCTGTATTAATAGACAAACCTGCCACACGACCTGTTAGCATATTTTCTGGAGTTACAATATTTCCTTTGTTAAAATCTTTAGACGTTACTGCTGTTACAGAACCTGTAGCATCTTTTATAGTAGTACTACCGTATCCTATAATTACCACTTCATCTAAAGCTTGAGTATCTTTCTTTAGCTGAATACTTAAAACGTTATTTTGCACGACCGATTCTGTTACTTGATATCCTAAATAGGAAAACACCAATACATCGTTTTTATTAACTTTAATATTGTAGTTTCCATCAAAATCTGTAGTGGTTCCAGAGTTTGCGTTTTTAATCATAATGTTTACTCCTAATAATGGAGTACCATCAGTAGCATCTGTAACCGTTCCAGATACATTTAATTGTTGACTAAAAGATGTTATAGAAAAACATATCAAAAGCAACGTAAAAAGTAGCTGTTTTAAGTTGGCTGGATGCCTTTTTTCTCGAGAGAAATTCATCATAAATAGTTTTATTAAAAAGTTAAATGTAATTAAGACCTCTTTATCTCATCAAAACACAACGACAAAGACTTGGTGATAATTAACATGTGCAAGTACCTTATTTTATTGACTTTTTAGGTGGGTCAATTTCATTAAGTAAGGGTAAATTTTTCGTTATTCTCTAAAAAACACTCCTGATTTTATGGATGTTATATATTATACGATAAAAAAATTAGATTTTCACTAAAAATCAAGTGGTTTAAGATTTTAAAAACACTGAAGGGTTTTTATTAAATTTTTGCTTAAAGAGTTTACTAAAATATTTTCTATCTGAGTAGCCAACTTTGTAACAAGCATCGGAAACAGAATAACCTAAGTCTTTTATTAATTGTTTGGCTATGGACAATCTATAATCTCTAATAAATTCTACATAACTAAGTCCAGTTAATGCCTTAATTTTTTTGTACATCACGGAATGACTCATTCCTAATTCTTTAGCAATAACTTCTGCTTTTAAATTATTAGCTTCTAAATTGGGCTCTATACTCTTATATAATTTTTCTAAAAACAATTGATCTGGAGAACTAATGGCTAATTCTTTTGGATTTAAAAAGTTATCATTAATAAATTTTTCTCTTAATAGTTTTCTATTATTTAGTAGGTTAGAAATTCTTGTTTTTAGTAACTCTTCTTCATAAGGCTTTGCTATATATTCATCGGCACCAGTATCAAAACCTTCCATTCTATTTTTTACAGAAGTTCTTGCTGTTAATAAAATAATAGGAATATGACTTGTAAATGTGTTTAGTTTTAATTTTTTAACAAATTCAAGTCCATCCATTACAGGCATCATTACATCACTAATAATAATGTCTGGAAAATTTTTAGTGGCTATTTTTAACCCTTCTTCTCCATTAAACGCCTGTAAAATAGTATAATCTTTACTTAAAATTTCATGTAAAGAATCCTGAATTCCTTTATTGTCTTCTACAATTAAAATAACTTCTTTTGCTTGAGCTTTTTTTGATGTTTTTTTCTTTAATTCTTTAATTGCTTCTGTTTCTTGTGGTATAACAGTATTGTTTTCTTCTATCTGATTTTCATCAAAATGATGTTTGTCTTTTAAAATTTTTACTTCAAAAAAGCTTCCTTTATTTTTCTCGCTTTTAACATTGATGTTTCCTTTGTGTAAATCCACAATTTCTTTGGTAATAGATAATCCCAAACCAAAACCGAGTTTTTCATCGGTACTATTGTTATTTACTTGATAAAATCTATTAAAAATTTTAGACAAATGAGATTTGGTCATACCAATTCCCGAATCTTTTACTATTAAATAAACCTCGTTTTCGTTATTCTCAATACTCACACTAATAGTTCCACCGTTTTTAGTAAACTTAAAAGCATTGGTTAACAGATTATAGATTACTTTTTCAAACTGATTTTTATCAAACCACAAATCTACTTTGGGAATTTCTGAGTGAAATGTATAGGTAATGTTTCTGTCTGAAGCAATTTCTGAAAACGATAAAAAGATTTCTTTACAATAAGACACAAATTCTCCTTGACTAACTCTTAAATTAATTTCATTAGTCTCAAATTTTCTAATATCCAACAATTCATTTACCAACTGTAATAAAACATTACTGTTTTTTCTAATGGTATGTGCCGATTTTATTTGTTTGCTTTCTAATAACTCTCCTTTGTCAAATAACCTATTAATAGAGCTTAAAATTAAAGTTACTGGGGTTCTAATTTCATGAGATATGTTGGTAAAAAACTGTTGTTTTAAATTGTAAAGTTCTTTGTCTTTTTCGTGCGTTAATTTTTCAAATTCTAAGTTAGCTTTCATTCTTTCCCAAGCAATGGTGTACTTTCTAAACAAATAGAACAAAAACATAAATATGAGGGCATAGATTACAAAAGCCCACCATTTTAACCAAAAAGGTTTTAGAACAACAACATTTACTGAAGTATAATCATTCCCCCATTCGCTACCAACTTCTTTGCTTTTTACTTTAAAAACATAATCACCGGGAGATAAGTTGGTGTAAGTTACAGTTCTATCTTTTCCTATAAATCGCCAATCTATATCAAAATCTTCCATTTTTATAGCATATTCACAAGTATTGGAAAACGGAAATTTTAAAGCAGAAAATTCAAATGTTAATACGTTTTGATTATGTTTTAAGACGATTTCATCTTCAAAAACAATATTCTTTTTTAAAATTTGATTCTCCCCTATTTTAACCTCTTTATTAAACAACTTAAAGTTTGTTATTTTAACCTTTGGTTTTATAGATACTGTATTTACTTTTTGAGGATTTACTTTTAAAACACCATTCATCCCTCCAAAATATAGCATCCCCTCTTCATCTTTATAAACGGAATTTATATGATACTCTCCCGACAAACTAGAGAAGGAATTAAAACTGTTGGTTGTATAACTATAATTTAAAATACCTTCTCTTGTGCTAAACCAAATATTTTGATGATTATCTTCTATAATTCCGGTAATGGTTAAATATTTAATTTCATCAAAATGTTCAAAACGTTCTACTTTTTTGGTTTTTAAATTCATTCTATTAATTCCCTCACCAAAAGTTCCTATCCATAAATAACCTTTTGAATCTTTATAAATAGAAAAAATATTATTACTAGCAATAGTGGTACTGTCTTGTTCTTTATACGTGTAATATTTAAACTGCTTGGTAGTTTTATTAAAAACATTTAATCCACCACCAAAAGTAGCCATCCATATTTCCTGATTTTCTACTTCTAAATCGACTACATTATTATTATTTACACCTGTATTGTCCTTAGCATTTTCTTTATAACTAGTAAACTGCTTGGTTTTATTGTTAAAATAATTAACACCACCACCCCAAGTAGCAATCCATAAATTGTGTTTTTCATCTTCAACAATGTCTCTTACATCGTTAAAACTAATAGCGTTTTCATTGTTATATTGATGTTTGTATTGAATTGTTTTATTCTCCTGTTCATCAAATTTTATCAACCCATTAGAAAATGTACCCAACCAAATATCTCCGTTACTGGTTTCTACAATTTTTTGAATATACCTAGCCTTAATAGATTGATAATTATTTTTTTTATTAAAATACTTAACCTTTTTATGATGAAGATTATAAACAGTTAAACCCTCTCCATCTAATCCTAAGTAAAGTTTTTCATCATTTTTATAAAGCGATAAAACAGGAGATGGATTTGCTCCAACAATATCACTAAATAAAATTTCGTTGGTATTGTTTCTATCTAGAATACTAATACCATTCCATGCAGTACCAAACCAAATATTGGCCTGATCGTCTTCCATAATTTCGTAAATAGCATTTCCAGACAAAGATGATTCTAATTGAGAGTTGTATAAATAATTATGAACAATAGGCTCTTTTCCATTTGGATATTGAATTTCAAAAACTCCATTACCATCAGTTCCAATCCACAAATTGTCTTTACTATCTTTTTTAATAGAACGAACAATTTTAACATCCTGCTTAACGGATAAGTTTTCTTTAAAAAAATCTGAAAACTTTAAAGTTGCTAAATCTACTAACAACAAACCACTTCCATTAGTTCCTATTAAAATTTTATCTGGATTTAAAGCTGAAATGGTGTAAATAAAATCAGAAACTTGTGTTTTTTCGGGTAGAATTTGTTTAAACTTTTCTTCTGATATATCAAAAATAAAAAGACCATTCCCAAAAGTTCCTGTCCATATATTTCCATTTTTATCTTCATAAATAGAAGTAATACTATTGCTCTTTTTACTTTGATTGATATTTAATTGATTAGAGTAAGAAGTAAATGTCATAGAATCTGGTTCTAATTTACAAAGCCCTTTATCTGTACCTAACCATATATTTCCTTTAGAATCTTCTATTGCAGAACTTATTCTATTTGATAATAATTGATTGTTATTACTTACCTTATAAACTTCAATAGAATCTTTTTTAGCATTATAGTAATTTAAACCACCTCCCAAAGTGGTAATCCAAAGTCTATTTTTTTTATCAACCAATAAGTCTGATATATCATTAGAGTTTAGGTTGCTATTTATTTTATTGTAAACTTTAATATCTAATCCATCATACCTATTTAATCCATTTCTTGTTCCAATCCAAACAAAGCCGTCTTTACCCATATCCATACAAATAATTCCACCATTTGATAAACCGTTAGCTTGGTTTATTTTTTTAAACATTATTTGTGATTGGGAAAAACAAAATGTAATTCCTAAAAAAAATGAAATAATAAAGTTTACAAATACTTTCAAAGTAGTATGCATGTATATGTTAGTTAAACAACAAGATATTGTATTTTTTAAGCATAAAAAAACCTGTACTAATTAAAGAACAGGTTTTGTATGTGTTAAAAACAAATTTAGACTATGGTTACACTATTCTTATTAATGGTTACTGTTTTTGATAGTCTTTTTTGTTCTTCTCCTCCTGGAATAAAACAACAACCAGCTTTGTCTACCGTATATAAAATTTGTAAATGTATAATTTCTTCATTGTCTATTTCTTTTTGACTATAAATTGCTACATCTACATTGTCTATATTAGGCCAACCACCTTCGGTAACAAACTCACTCACCTTAATTTGATGAATGTTTTTTTGTACCAATTGTTTTATTTCTTGTTTGTTATGCATTAGTTTACAAAATGATATAAGAAAACAATATCAGCATCTAAAGCCGTTTTTCTTTCTCCTTCAATTTCAATATTAATAGAAAGTACAGCTTTAGAAATACCTCTTAAATTATCTATTGATTTTAATTTAGTTCTTAATCTAACTTTGGCATCAACAGGTACAGGTTTATTAAACTTTAATTTTTCTATTCCGTAATTTACCAACATTTTACTGTTGTTTACTTCAATAATTTGCTCCCATAAATATGGCATTAAAGACAAAGTTAAATATCCGTGAGCTATAGGAGTACCAAAAGGACCTTCTTTTGCTTTTTCTGCATCACAATGTATCCATTGATGGTCTAAAGTTGCATCTGCAAACTGATTAATTCTCTCTTGTGGAATTGCTAAATATTCTGAAATTCCAATTTCTTTCCCCTCATAAGCTTTAAAGTCCTCAAAGCTATTGATAATTACTTTTGCCATTAATTAAGTTTATTATAGTATGAAACTCAAATTTACGTATTTCTATGATTTAAACCTCTAATCCTCTAATAAATTATGAATCCAAGCGTATTGTAATAATATTAAGGTTTTAGCATCGTTAAATTCATTATTTTCAATGGCTTTTTTTACCTCTTTAAAACTCATTTCAAAAATTAAAATATCCTCTTGTTCTACATCTAAACCACCTCCTTTGGCTACTTTCATATCATCGCTATATTCAGCAACAAACATATGAGTAATTTCTGTTACAGCTCCAGGAGTCATAAAACAATGTCTTACTTTTTTAACTTTAGGAACTCTATACCCTGTTTCTTCTTCAATTTCTCTAATAATACAAGTTTCAGGATCATCTTTGTCTAACATTCCTGCAGGAACCTCTGTCATAACCCCAGTTTTTACACCATTTATATAAGCTGGCATTCTAAACTGTTTGGTTAATAAAACTTTCTTTGTTTTTGTATTGTACATAAAAACTGCAGCTCCATCTCCTTTGTCATAAACTTCTCTTACTTGGGTAAAAGTTTTTCCATCTGTAGCGGTATAATTATAGCTAAAGAGTTTTAATGGTTTCCAGCTATTAGATAAATTTTTTTCTTTAATATCTGATATTTTCATAAAATAACATTTATTGATTTCCTAATATAATAGGCATTCCGTCTTTAGAAGATCCTATTACAATTACTTTTGCGTTTGGTGAATTTGCTAATTCTAAAGTAGCCTGAATTCCTTTTTCTTTTAAAATTTTGTCTGATAAAGATGCATTTAAAATTTGATTTGCTCTTGCTTTTCCTTCGGCATCAATTCTCTGACGTTCTGCTTCCTTTTCAGCTTTCTGAATCGTAAATTCATATTCTAAAAACTCTTGCTCTTGTTTTAATTTTTTTTCAATGGCATTTTTTATAGTTGTTGGCAATGTAACATCTCTTACCAAAACTTCATTTAACTGTACAAATTGATCATCTAATATTTTCTTTGTTTCATCAAAAACTTCGTTCTGAATAACATCTCTCTTGCTTGAGTATATTTGTTCTGGAGTATATCTTCCTACTACAGAACGAGCTGCCGATCTTAAAGAAGGTAGAATAACCCTTGTTAAATATTCTTGTCCTTTTTGTTGATGTAAATGTCCTAATTTATCAGTTTGTGGCATATACCAAGCACTTACCTCTAATAAAATATCTAATCCGTTAGACGATAGCACTTTCATTTTCTCAAATAATTCTTGTTGACGAACTTCATAAACAAAAACTTTATTCCATGGAGCTATAATATGAAAACCTTCTCCTAAAGGTGGTTCATCGGTAACAACTCCCCCTCCAAAAGTTTTAAACAACACACCTGCTTTACCTGAGTCTATATTGATTGCTGATTTAGAAATAAATATAATTCCCACTACTATTATTCCAATAATAATTGGTAATGATTTTGGAATTTTCATGTTTTGATCTATCATGTTTTAGTTTTATTTAATTGAATTTAATAATGTTGAATTTACGTATTATTATACGCTATTGCTAATGATTTTCTATTTGATTCAACCTTATAAAACAAAAAAACTGCTTTAAAGATTTCTCTTTAAAGCAGTTTTAAATTTATGTTTAAAAGTAAATTATGCAGTAATCATACCACCATCTACATTTAAAGTTTGTCCTGTAATATAAGCAGACATATCAGAAGCTAAAAACACACATGCGTTTGCTATATCTTCTGGCTGTCCTCCTCTTTTTAAAGGAATTGCTTGTCTCCATCCATCCACAACAGTTTCATCTAATTTTGCTGTCATTTCAGTTTCAATAAACCCTGGAGCAATAGCATTACAACGAATATTTCTTGAACCTAACTCTAAAGCTACAGACTTAGTAAATCCTAACATTCCTGCTTTAGAAGCGGCATAATTTGTTTGTCCTGCATTCCCTTGAACTCCAACAACCGAACTCATATTAATAATAGAACCAGCTCTTTGCTTCATCATTGGACGAATTACAGCTTTTGTTAAGTTAAATACTGATTTTAAGTTGACTTCAATTACTTTATCAAAATCTTCTTCAGAAATACGCATTAACAAATTATCTTTTGTAATTCCAGCATTATTGATTAATACATCAATCGTTCCAAATTCTTTTAAAACATCTGCTGCCAATGCTTGTGCTGCATCAAATTCTGCAGCGTTAGATTGATAACCTTTGGCTTTAACACCAAAAGCAGCTAATTCAGTTTCTAAAGCGTTTGCTGCTTCAACAGATGAACTGTAAGTAAAAGCAATATTAGCTCCTTGCTTAGCAAATTCTAATGCAATTCCTTTACCAATTCCTCTTGTTGCCCCAGTAATGATGGCTGTTTTATCCTTTAATAATCCCATTCTATAACTTCAATTTTTATTTTGCTACTGCTGATAAAACTTCTGCAATTGCCTCTCCAATTTTTGCCGGAGATGCTACTACATGAATTCCATTTTCTGCTAATATTTCCATTTTAGCCTGTGCAGATTCTCCTTCACCACTAACAATAGCTCCAGCATGCCCCATAGTACGACCTGCAGGTGCAGTTTGTCCAGCAATAAAACCAACAACTGGTTTTCTATTACCATCAGCTTTGATCCATCTAGCAGCTTCAGCTTCTAATTGACCTCCAATTTCACCAATCATTACAATTGCTTCAGTTTCTGGGTCATTCATTAACATTTCTACAGCTTCTTTAGTTGTAGTTCCAATAATTGGATCTCCACCAATACCAATAGCTGTTGTAATTCCGTAACCTTGTTTTACAACTTGATCAGCAGCTTCGTATGTTAATGTACCTGATTTAGACACAATTCCTACATTTCCTTTTTTAAAGATAAATCCTGGCATAATACCAACTTTAGCTTCTCCTGGAGTAATTACCCCTGGACAGTTAGGACCAATTAAACGAGCCTCAGTAGTTTGTAAATAAGCTTTTACTTTAACCATATCACCAACAGGAATTCCTTCAGTAATACAAATAATTACTTTAATACCTGCCTCAGCAGCTTCCATAATTGCATCTGCAGCAAATGCTGGCGGTACAAATATAATAGTTGTATCAGCTCCTGCTTTTACTACTGCATCTTGTACAGTATTAAAAACTGGCTTTCCTAAGTGCTCTTGCCCTCCTTTTCCTGGAGTTACACCACCAACTATATTGGTTCCATATTCAATCATTTGAGTTGCATGAAAAGTACCTTCACTTCCTGTAAACCCTTGAACAATAATCTTTGAATCCTTATTTACTAAAACACTCATTTAATTTATTTTTTGTTAAAATTCATTGCAAACAAATATAAATATTTGTTTGCAATATCTCTCTTTTTAATTTTTATATCACAAAATTATAAAACCTGTAATAATTTTATAATAAAATACCCAAAATGAAAATTCACTTTGGGTATTTCATTGTTTATTTATTAGACAAACTTATTCTTTAATTCTTTCTTGATAAGTTCCTTTTGCTGTCTCAATCTTAATTTTATCTCCTTCATTAATAAACAAAGGTACATTTACAGAAGCTCCTGTTTCTACTGTAGCAGGCTTAGTTGCATTGGTAGCTGTATTTCCTTTTATTCCAGGTTCTGTGTAAGTAACTTCTAAAATTACAGATTGTGGCATATCTACAGACAATGGCATTTCATCCTCTGCTCTTACAATAATTGTAACCACCTCTCCTTCTTTTAACAAGTCTGGAGCATCTAAAGCTGTTCTTTCTAATGTGATTTGATTATAGTCATCTGTATTCATAAAGTTAAAAGTATCTCCCTCAGCGTATAAATACTGATATTTTCTAGTTTCTACTCTTACCTCTTCTATTTTGTGTCCAGCAGAAAAAGTATTATCAATTACTTTCCCTGTAGTTAAACTCTTTAATTTTGTTCTTACAAAAGCAGGTCCTTTCCCTGGTTTTACGTGTTGAAATTCGGTTATTTTATAAGTATCGCTGTTATATACAATACATAATCCGTTTCTAATATCTGATGTAGTTGCCATCTAAAAAAATTTATTCTTAATTACTAAAATATCCTTTCATGATTCCTCTTTGTGAGTTTTGGATGAATTTGATAATATCATCTCTTTCACTAGAGGCTTCCATTTCTGCTTCTATAATTCTTATTGCTTGAGTGTTATTATAAGTACTTTGGAACAAGATTCTGTATATGTTTTGAATTTCACGAATTTTTTCAACAGAAAACCCTCTTCTTCTCAATCCTACAGAATTAATACCTACATAAGACAATGGTTCTCTACCAGCTTTTACATAAGGAGGCACATCTTTTCTAACCAAAGATCCACCTGTTACAAATGCGTGATCACCAATAGAACAAAACTGATGTATAGCGGTCATTCCTGCTAAAATAACATTGTCTCCAATATTTGTGTGTCCAGCTAAAGTGCTTCCATTAGAAAAAATACAGTTGTTACCTACAATACAATCATGGGCTACGTGACAATAGGCCATGATTAAACAATTGTCTCCTATAACTGTTTTCATTCTATCCGAAGTACCACGGTTAATAGTTACACACTCACGTATGGTTACATTATTACCAATAACAGTTGTAGTTTCTTCACCATCATATTTTAAATCTTGAGGCACAGCAGAAATTACCGCTCCTGGAAAAATTCTACAATTTTCTCCAATAATAGCTCCTTCCATAATGGTTACATTAGAACCAATCCATGTACCTGAACCTATGGTTACATTATTATGAATGGTTGTAAATGGCTCAATAACAACATTACGTGCAATTTTTGCACCTGGATGAATATAAGCTAGTGGTTGATTCATATTTTATTTATTTTTTCTTAACTATTTGAGCCATTAATTCAGCCTCTACTACAATTTTCCCATTAGCATAACCAACAGATCTCATATGACATATTCCTCTACGAATAGGGGAAATTAATTCTGCTTTAAAAATAAGTGTGTCTCCTGGTAAAACCTTTTGCTTAAACTTAACATTGTCCATTTTCATAAAGTATGTTAAGTAGTTTTCTGGATCTGGAACCGTACTTAATACTAATATTCCACCACATTGTGCCATTGCTTCTACTTGTAACACTCCTGGCATTACTGGAGCATCTGGAAAGTGTCCTACAAAAAATGGTTCATTCATTGAAACATTTTTCATTCCAACCACATAATCATCCGTTAATTCTAAAATTCTATCAATTAACAAAAACGGTGGTCTGTGTGGCAATAATTTCATGATTTGATGAATATCCATTAATGGAGGTTGATTCAAATCATAAGTTGGTACACTTTTACGTTTTTCTTGTTTGATAATGTTTGCCAAACGCTTACCAAAAGAAGTATTTATTTTATGTCCAGGTTTATTTGCTATTACTTTTCCTCTAATACGAGTTCCAACCAAAGCCAAATCACCAATAACATCTAATAATTTATGTTTTGCAGCTTCATTAGCCCAATGTAATTCTAAATTATCTAAAATTCCATTTGGAGTTACTTTTATATCTTCTTTACCAAATGCTTTTTTTAATTTTTCTAAAGTTTCATTCGATATTTTTTTATCTACATAAACAATAGCATTGTTTAAATCACCTCCTTTAATTAAGTTGTGTTCTAACAATGTTTCCAACTCATGTAAAAAGCTAAAAGTACGAGCTGCTGATATTTCATCTTTAAAATCTGAAATATGATATAAAGTTGCATTTTGAGTTCCTAATATTTTAGTCCCAAAATCTACCATAGTAGTTACTTGATATTCATCTGCAGGCATTAAAATAATTTCACTACCTGTTGTTTCATCTTTATAAGATATAATATCTTTTACTATATATTCATCAACAGGTGCATTTTGTTCTACAATTCCTGCCGACTCTAAAGCCTCTATAAAATATTTAGAAGAACCATCCATAATAGGTGGTTCTGAAGCATTAATTTCTATAGATAAATTATCTATACCTAAACCTACAGCTGCTGCTAAAACATGTTCTGAGGTATTGATACTTACTCCTTTTTTTTCGAGATTGGTACCTCTTTCTGTTTCTGTAACAAACTCCACTTTGGCTTCAATGGTTGGATTTCCTTCTAAATCTACACGAACAAACGCATATCCATAATTTTCTGGAGCTGGCTTAAACACCATTGTAACTTCTTGTCCTGTATGCAAACCCACACCGGTTAAAGTAACTTCCTTTTGGATTGTTTTTTGTTTTAGCATTCCTTATAACTTTTAAAGCTTTTTTTACTTATTTCTTAATTCTTCTATAATCTCAGGCAATTTTTTAAACATCACATAGGACTTATTGTATTCATTATAGTCCATGGCTGGAATCCCTCTTAAAACCTGATTATCTTTTGTGCTTTTAGCAACTCCTGTTTTTCCAGAAATTTTCACATTATTTCCTACATTTATATGTCCTGAAACAGCAGCTTGTCCTCCAATCATACAATTCTCTCCTACTTTACTAGATCCTGCAATACCAGACTGTGAGGCCATTACTGTATTTTTTCCAATTTCTACATTGTGAGCAATTTGTACTAAATTATCTAGCTTAACACCTTTTCTTATGATAGTAGATCCCATAGTAGCTCTATCAATAGTTGTATTAGCTCCAATATCTACATTATCCTCAATAATAACATTTCCTATTTGAGGTATGGTTTTATATTCTCCTGTTTCTGTAGGAGCAAAACCAAATCCATCTGATCCAATAACTGCTCCTGCATGGATTTTACAATTGTTTCCTATTACACAATCTGCATATACCTTTACTCCTGCATATAAAGTTGTGTTGTCTTTAATTTCTACATTATCTCCAATGTAGCATTGTGGATAAATTTTTACATTATCTCCTATAACAACATTTTCTCCTACATATGCAAAAGCCCCTAAATAAATATCTCTTCCCAGTTTAGCAGAATCTGATATAAAGGTTTTCATATCAATTCCTGACTTTTGGTTTTTATACTCATTATAGAACTCCAATATTTGAGTAAATGCCTGATAAGCATCATCAACCTTAATTAAAGTTGCACTAATTTCATTTGTAGGCTCAAAAGTTTTATTAACAATTACAATAGATGCTTTTGTTGAATATATGTATGAGGTGTATTTAGGATTTGATAAAAAAGTCATAGACCCTTTTTCTCCTTCCTCTATTTTAGCTAATGTAGAAACTGCTACTGAAGGATCTCCAACAATATCACCTCCTAAAATTTCAGCTATTTGTGTTGCTTTAAATTCCATGAACGGCAAAAATATAAAATTAAATTCTATTTAGGCTAATTTGACTCCTTTTGGGTAACAAAGAAAGTGTTTCACTACTGGCTTTGTTAAAGCTTGTATGTTTAATTGATCTGATGCCTCTACAATATCTACAATATCTCCATTTTTGTAATACAAATATATTTTGCTTTTGGTATCGTTATATGCCTGATTAGAGATGGTATCCAACATAAAAAAGTATTTTAAATCTTCTTGAGACCAACCTGCTTGCTTCATTTTATCTTTTACCATTAAAATATAGTCTTCTTCATAAGGTTGATTACTTAATTGTACTTTTAGTAGTTTTCTATTAATGATCATTTCTGATAATTTAGATAATATTTTATCTTCATGACTAATCCAGTCTTTTATAGCAGATAAAATATCATAATCATCTAATCTAGAAAATGTTTTTAAGGTTTTTAGCGTAAACGTTTCTTCAACCTCTTTGTACAAAAAGTAATGTAATGCCTTACTACTTGGTAGCTCTACTCCTTGACTAGCCAAATATTTTGCTCTTGCCAATAAATTTACCAACATTTTTTCGGCAACAACTCCTGCTTTGTGCAAGTACACTTGCCAATACATCAACCTTCTTCCAACAATAAATTTTTCTACAGAATAAATTCCTTTTTCTTCAACTACCAATTGATCGTTGACTACGTTTAACATATCAATCAAACGTTCAGAACTAATATTCCCTTCTGCAACTCCCGTATAAAAACTATCTCTTTTTAAATAATCCATTCTATCAATATCTAATTGACTAGAAACCAATTGATTTAAAAATTTACGCACATATTTTCCTTCAAAAATTTCAATAGCCAAAGTAAGTTTTCCTTTAAACTCTTTGTTTAACTCTTTCATAAATAACAAAGAAATAGCTTCGTGACTTACTCCATCTACAATACTGTGTTCTAAAGCATGAGAATAAGGTCCGTGACCAATATCATGCAATAAAATAGCTATACAAACTCCATTTTTTTCTTCATCAGAAATTTCTACTCCTTTATTTTTTAAAACAGTAATGGCTTTTTGCATTAAATGCATACACCCTACAGCATGATGAAATCTAGTATGATGTGCTCCTGGGTATACCAAATTAGACATTCCCATTTGAGTAATTCTTCTTAAGCGTTGAAAATAAGGGTGTTCTATTAAATCAAAAATTAATTTATTAGGAATTGTAATAAACCCGTAGATTGGATCGTTTATAATTTTAACTTTATTGGTTGGGCTTTTCAATTTTTGTACTTTTAGAGTAGTGCAAATATAAAAATCTAAATCCTTTATATTTAGTAAATCACAGATTCTTACCACATGAATAACATACAAATTCTTTGGGTTGATGATGAAATCAACCTTTTAAAACCGCATATTCTCTTTTTAGAAAAAAAAAACTACAAAGTAACCCCTTGTAGCAACGGAGCCGATGCTATTGATTTGGTTAAAGAAAATAATTTTGATATTATTTTTTTAGATGAAAACATGCCTGGCTTAAGCGGGTTAGAAACATTGACAGAAATTAAAAATACCCAAAACAACATTCCTGTAGTAATGATTACTAAAAGTGAAGAGGAATATTTAATGGAAGAAGCTATAGGTTCTAAAATTGCAGATTATTTAATAAAACCAGTAAACCCAAATCAAATACTTTTAAGTTTAAAGAAAAACCTAGACCACTCTCGTTTAATTAGCGAAAGAACTACCATAAATTATCAACAAGAGTTTAGAAAAATTTCAATGGAATTAGCCTCGGTGAATTCACATTCTGAATGGGTTGAAGTTTACAAAAAACTTATTTATTGGGAACTTGAACTTGAAAACATAAGTGATGCGGGGTTATTAGGCATACTTGAAAGTCAAAAACAAGAAGCCAATCAAATATTTTTTAAATACATTAAGAATAATTATTCTGATTGGTTTTATGATGATGACAAACCCGTTTTATCACATCAACTTTTTAAAAATGTTATTCTGCCAGAAATAGAAAAAAATGAAAAAACAATGGTTATTGTGGTAGATAACCTTAGATATGACCAATATTTGGTTTTAGAAAAAACCATATTAAAACACTATAAAAAACAAGAAGAAATCCCTTATTACAGTATTTTACCAACGGCTACACATTACGCTCGTAATGCTATTTTTTCTGGTTTAACACCTTTAGAAATGTCTATAAAACACAAAGACATTTGGTTGTATGAAAATGACGAAGGCGGAAAAAACATGAATGAAGAAATATTTTTACAAAGGCAATTAAAAAGCTTAAAAAGAGAGATGCCCTTTTCTTATCATAAAATAAGTTCTCAAAAATCTGGAAAAGATTTAATTCAAAATTACAATCAATACAAAGACAATAAATTTAATGTTGTGGTTTTTAATTTTGTTGATATGTTGTCTCATGCCAAAACGGAGACTCAAGTCATTAAAGAATTGGCTTCCGATGACAAATCATACAGAGCTTTAACAGATACATGGTTTCAAAACTCTCCTATGTTAGAATTGATTCAAAAAACACAAAAGGACGATATACAATTAGTAATAACAACTGATCACGGAACGGTTAATTGTAGTAAACCTACACAAGTTATAGGTACAAAATCTATAGCTTCAAACCTTAGGTATAAAACAGGAAAAAGTATTACGTATCAAGAAAAAGATGTGTATGCAGAACACGATCCTAAAAGGATATTTTTACCCCAAGAAACAATGAATAGTTCTTTTGTTTTTGCAAAAGACAATTTGTTTTTTGTATATCCAAATAATCAAAATCATTATACAAAATATTATAAAGACACCTATCAACATGGAGGAATTTCTTTAGAAGAAATGATTATTCCATGTGTAATTTTAACCCCTAAAAAATAATCATGCAAAAACCTAAAATTCTTACCAGTAAAACAAAAATCAGATTTCAAGATTGCGATCCTTTTAACCACTTAAATAACGGTCGTTATATTGATTATTTTATCAATCAAAGAGAGGACCAAGTAATGGATGCTTATGGGATTGATATTTTTACCATGATTTTAAAAGAAAAAATAGGATGGGTGATTTCTAACACTCAATTAGCCTACTTGGTTCCAGCTTATACTATGGAAGAAGTTTGTTTTGAGTCTCAAACCATTGCCTATTCTAAAAAACATTTGCAGGCGGAAGTAAGAATGTTTAACAAAGATAAAACTGTTTTAAAATCTGTAGCTTGGATTAGTTTTGTTCATTTTGATTTAGATAAAAATAAAACAGCAGAACACAGCGAAAAATTCATGAAATTGTTTGAAGAAACAGTATTACCTCTTTCCGAAACAACATTTGACGAACGAGAAAAAAACTTAAGAACGATTAAGAAAAATTCCTAATCTTTTTATCTGTTAACATTGGAACAAAAGCACATTCTTCTATTACCTGTTTATCAAACTCCTTGGCTGAATTTCTAGTGATTAAAGTCATCATTTGTTGTGCATCTCCCACTGGAATCACCATTCTACCTCCAATTTTTAGTTGAGCCAATAAAGCTCTTGGAATAATGGGAGCTCCACAGGTTACAATAATTTTATCAAAAGGAGCAAATTGAGGCAAACCTTTATAACCATCTCCAAAATAAGAATACTTGGGTTTAAACCCTAATTTAGGTAATAGTAACTGTGTTTTTTTATACAATTCTTGTTGACGTTCTATAGTATAAACCACACCTCCTAAACGAATTAACACACTAGTTTGATAACCAGAACCAGTTCCTATTTCTAAAACTTTTTCCCCTGGTTTAATTTCTAATAATTGCGATTGAAATCCTACAGTGTAAGGCTGAGAAATAGTTTGTTCTGCAGCAATAGGGAAAGCTACATCTTGATAAGCATATTCTTCAAAACTAGCATCCATATACAAATGTCTCGGAATTTCTTTAATAGCCGATAACACTGCATGATCTGTAACTCCTTTTGTTTGTAAAACAGAAACCAATCTGTTTCTTAACCCCTGATGTTTAAATGTGTCTTTCATCATAATTGTAGTACACAAATATAAAAAACAAAAGTCCCAGAAAATAACATTTCTGGGACTCTACAGTAAATTTTATAAACAATTTTACTTTTGTCTTTTCTTTAATTCAGCTGTAATATCTGTTAAAGTAAATCCTTTGGCTTGTAGTAACATTAAATAGTGAAACAACAAATCTCCAGCTTCGTATAAAAACAATTCATCGTTATTATCCATAGCTTCAATTACGGTTTCTACAGCTTCTTCTCCTACTTTTTGAGCTACTTTGTTTATTCCTTTGGCAAACAAACTTGCAACATAAGATTTTTGAACATCTTTGTTCTTAACACGCTCTGCAATAACATTTTCTAACGTAGATAAAAATCCAAAATTCTCTGTATTTTCTTCACCCCAGCAATTTCCTGTTCCTTTATGGCAAGTTGGCCCAGCTGGTTTTGTCTGAATTAACAAAGTGTCTTTATCACAATCGTTTTTTATAGATACCAATTCTAAAAAGTTTCCGCTTTCTTCTCCTTTGGTCCACAATCTGTTTTTAGATCTGCTGTAAAAAGTAACTTTATTAGTGCTTATTGTTTTATCAAATGCCTCTTGATTCATGTACCCTAACATCAATACATTTTTTGTTTCAGCATCTTGTATAATTGCAGGAACTAGTCCTTTTTCGTCAAATTTAATTTCCATTTTTAAATATTTTCGTCAAGCTGAACTTGATTCAGCTTCTCATCAATTAGAAATAACTTTAAAACTATTCTAAAAACATCTCGACTACGCTCGATGACCACTAAAATAGTCTTTATCTATAATCTTACAGGAATTCCCTGTTTTTTTAATTCTTGTTTTAAATCTGGAATTTCAATTTCTTGAAAATGAAACACACTTGCTGCCAAGGCTGCATCGGCTTTTCCATCTTTAAAAGTATCTACAAAGTGTTGCATATTTCCTGCTCCACCACTTGCAATAATAGGAATGTTTAATTCTTCTGACAAACGAGCCAAAGCTTCATTAGCAAAACCATCTTTGGTTCCATCGTTATTCATAGAAGTAAACAAAATTTCTCCTGCTCCTCTTTCTTCTACCTCTTTTGCCCAATCAAATAAATTCAACTCTGTAGGAACTTTACCTCCCACTAAATGAACAATCCATTCTCCATCAATTTTCTTAGCATCAATTGCTACAACTACACATTGACTTCCAAATTTTTGTGACAATTCATTCACCAATTTTGGTCTTTTTACTGCCGATGAATTGATAGAAACTTTATCAGCTCCATTTTGCAATAGAATATCTACATCTTCTACAGATGATATTCCACCACCTACCGTAAACGGAATGTTTACTTGTGCCGCAACATCACGCACTAAATTCACCAAAGTTCTTCTGCGTTCTTCTGTTGCAGAAATATCTAAAAACACCAATTCATCTGCTCCTGTTTCTGCATATTTTTTTGCCAATTCTACAGGATCTCCTGCATCACGTAAATCCACAAAATTAACACCTTTTACGGTTCTTCCGTTTTTAATATCCAAACAAGGAACTATTCTTTTTGCTAACATAATTTTGGTATCTGGTATCAAGTAACAGGTAGCAAGACTTCTAAATTCTTGTTACTTTTTACTTCACACTTGTTACTTTCCTATAATAAAACTCTCCAATTCTTTTAAGCTAATTCTGTTTTCGTAAATCGCTTTACCAACAATGGTTCCTTCACATCCTAATTCTTTTAATCTTGGTAATTCATCAAAAGTAGAAATTCCTCCACTTGCAATTAATTTTACCTTAGGACATTCTTTTAAAATTTTCTCATACAAATCAAAAGAAGGACCTTGTAACATTCCGTCTTTGGCAATGTCTGTACAAATTACATATTCAATTCCTTCTTTTTGATATCCTTGAATAAAAGGAATTAAATCTTCATCAGATTCTTCTAACCAACCGCTTACTGCAATTTTTTCATTATTAGCATCAGCTCCTAAAATAATTTTATCGGCTCCAAATTTAGAAATCCAACTTTTAAAAACATCCGAATTTTTAACAGCAATACTTCCTCCTGTAATTTGATTAGCCCCAGATTCAAAAGCAATTTTTAAATCTTCATCGGTTTTTAAACCACCTCCAAAATCAATTCTTAACGTTGTTTTGGTAGCAATTTCTTCTAATACTTTATGATTTACAATATGGCTTGCTTTGGCTCCATCTAAATCTACCAAATGTAAATGCTGTATTCCGTGAGCTTCAAACTGTTTGGCAATTTCTAAAGGATTTTCGTTGTATACTTTTTTAGTATTGTAATCTCCTTTAGACAAACGAACACATTGTCCGTTAATAATATCTATGGCTGGTATAATTCTCATATTCGTTGTTCGTTGTTCGTTGTTCGTTCTGATTGCTAAAACAAACAACTACAGATTCAAAAAATTCTCTAATATTTTAGCTCCGTCTGTACTACTTTTTTCTGGGTGAAATTGCACTCCATAAAAATTAGCTTTTTGCAATGCTGTAGAATATTGTACTCCGTATTCTGTAGTGGCAATAGTTTCTTTAGTAATAGGTGCATAGTAACTGTGTACCAAATACATGTAAGTACCTTCTTTTACATCGTTAAAAATTTTAGAACCCAATCCTTTAATTTGATTCCATCCTATTTGAGGAACTTTTACAATGTTTTCAAAACGTTTTACATCTACATTAAAAATACCTAAACCTTTGGTATCTCCTTCTTCAGAATAGTTACACATTAATTGCATTCCCAAACAAATTCCTAAAACAGGTTGTGTTAAGGTCGGAATTACAGCATCTAATCCGGTAGCTTTTAACATTTTCATGGCAGAACTTGCTTCTCCCACTCCTGGAAAAATAACTTTGTCTGCACTTTTTATTTCTTCAACATCGTTGCTTAAAATAGCATCGTATCCCAATCGCTCAATGGCAAATCGGATAGATTGTATATTTCCTGCTCCGTAGTTTATAATTACTATTTTCATATATTTTAGTATTGAGATTCAACAAAGCTAAAAAACTCTGTACTCATAACTTTATACTCTGTACTGCGTTCTAAAGAACGCCCTTTGTACTTGGTAAAAACATTTTATTGGCATCACGTTTTACGGCCATTTTCATTGCTTTTGCAAAGGCTTTAAAAATTCCTTCTATTTTATGATGCTCATTATCTCCTTCTGCTTTAATGTTTAAATTACATTTGGCTCCATCAGTAAACGATTTAAACAAATGCAAAAACATTTCAGTTGGCATGTCTCCAATCATTTCTCGTTTAAAATCTGCTTCCCAAACCAACCAAGGTCTTCCTCCAAAATCTACAGCTGCTTGAGCCAAGCAATCATCCATTGGTAAACAGAAACCGTAACGTTCTATTCCTAATTTATTTCCTAAGGCTTTGTGGAACAATTCTCCTAAAGCAATCATGGTATCTTCTATGGTATGGTGTTCATCAACCTCTAAATCTCCATCTACTTTTACGGTTAAATCCATAGAACCATGACGACCTATTTGATCTAACATATGATCAAAGAATTTTACTCCAGTATCAATATCATTTTTACCAGAACCGTCTAAATTTAATTTGATGTAAATTTTAGTTTCGTTAGTATTTCTTGTGATTTCTGAAACTCTATCTTCCAATTTTAAAAACTCATAAATTTCTTTCCAATCGGTAGAAGTTAAGGCAATGCAATCATGAATAACTTTTACATCAGACTCTACTTCATCAGCTCCCAATTCTGGATTTTCCGATAAAAAGATTCCTTTTGCTCCTAAATTTTTAGCCAATTCCATGTCGGTAATTCTATCACCTAACACAAAAGAGTTTTCTAAATCGTATTTTTCTTTATCAAAATACTGCCTTAACAAACCTGTTCTTGGCTTACGCGTTTCAGCATTTTCATGCGGAAAAGTTTTATCAATATGTACAGCAGCAAATTCTACTCCTTCATTCTTAAAAGCTTGAATCACCTTGTTTTGAGCAGGCCAAAATGTATCTTCAGGAAAAGAATCTGTTCCCAATCCATCTTGATTGGTTACCATTACTAATTCGTAATCCAATTCCTCTGCAATTCTTGCTAGGTAACGGAAAACTTTTGGGTAAAACTCTAACTTTTCTAAACTATCTAATTGATAATCTACAGGCGGTTCAATACAAAGCGTACCGTCTCTGTCTATAAATAAAACTTTTTTCATCTTTTCAGTATCTAGATAAAAGTAAAAGGTAAAAAGACTACCAATTACTTAACTTCTTTAATTCTTAACTTCTTTTACTCTAATTCCTTCAAAGCTTTCATTAGAGCAACGTTTTCTTTAATCGTTCCTACCGTGAATCGTAAGGTGTTTTCACACAATGCTTGAGTGGTTCTATTACGTACTACAATTCCTTTTTCTATTAGTTGAGTGTAACGCTTATTCGCATCATCTACTTTTACTAGTAAGAAATTGGCATCGCTAGGATATATTTTCTCCACAAAAGAAATCTCTTTTAACGCAATTTCTAAATTGTCTCGTTCTACCAAAACAGCCTCAATTTCTTCTTGTACATCTTCATAAGCCAACAAACGCTCTAAAGCTTTTTGCTGTGTTAATTCATTTACATTGTACGGAGGTTTAATTTTGTTTAACACTGCTATAATTTCTGCAGATGCATAACAAACTCCCAAACGAATTCCCGCCATTCCATATGCTTTAGACATGGTTTGACTCACAATTAAATTCGGATGTTTTTCTAAACGAGCCACCCAACTTGGTTCCGATGCAAAATCTATATAAGCTTCATCTACCACCACCAATCCGTTAAAACCTTCTACAATGGCTTTTACATTAGCATAATCAAACAAATTTCCTGATGGATTGTTTGGAGAACACAAGAAAATTATTTTGGTATTGGCATCAAGTGTTTCTAATATTTTGGCAACATTAGGCTGAAAGTTCTCTTTTAAAGGAACTTCTTTAATACTGATATTATTCAAATTAGCCGACACATCATACATTCCGTATGAAGGTGGTAAAGTAATTATATTGTCTTGTTTAGGTTCGCAGAAAGCACGTAAAATTAAATCAATCACTTCATCAGAACCATTTCCTAACAAAATGTTTTCTTGGGCAACTTCTTTAATTTTTGCCAATTCAGACTTAACGGTCTTTTGCATGGGATCTGGATAACGATTCACCCCGTTTTCAAACGGATTTTCATTCGCATCTAAGAAAACCATATCATCAGTAGCTCCAGTAAATTCATCTCTTGCTGATGAATATGCCTTCATGTTGGCTACATTTTCTCTTACTATCTTGTTTAAATTGAAACTCATAATTTAATTAGTATTAAGTATTAAGTACAAAGTCCTAAGTTTCTTTGTTACTAAATACTCTGTACTCCGTACTTTGTACTTTGTACTTTGTAGTAATTATTTCAAACTTTTTAATCTTAAGGTTACTGCATTTTTGTGTGCATCTAAACCTTCGGCAGCAGCCATTAATTCAATAGCAGGCCCAATATTCTGAATTCCTTCTTTTGTTATTTTCTGATACGTAATTTTCTTAGTAAACGCATCTAAATTTACTCCACTATACATTCTTGCATATCCGTTTGTTGGTAAGGTATGATTGGTTCCTGATGCATAATCACCCGCACTTTCTGGAGTTAAAGGACCAATAAACACAGATCCCGCATTTACAATTTCACTTAAATACACATCCTCATTCAATACATTTAAAATTAAATGTTCTGGAGCATATTCGTTAATCAACTCATTTTGATCTGCAATACTCTCTAATAAAATAGCACTAGAATTTTCAATAGCTCCTAAAGCAATGTCTTTTCTTGGCAATTCATCCAATTGTTTTTCCAACTCAACCTGTACATCATCTATCAGTTGCTGAGACTCTGTCACCAAAATTACTTGACTATCAGCTCCATGTTCTGCTTGCGATAATAAATCTGCTACCACAAAACTAGCATCTGCATTTTTATCTGCAACTACCATAACTTCACTAGGTCCTGCAGGCATATCAATAGCCAAACCTTGTGTTAAAGCATATTGTTTAGCAGCAGTTACAAACTGATTTCCTGGTCCAAAAATCTTATACACATTAGGCACAGATTCCGTTCCATAAGTCATAGCTGCAATAGCTTGAATTCCACCTAACTTATAAATTTCTGTAACACCCACTAATTGGGCAGCAAACAAAATTGCTGGATTGATACTTCCATCTTTTGACGGCGGTGTACACAAAACGATTTTACTTGCTCCTGCTATTTTTGCTGGAACTCCCAACATTAAAATAGTAGAAAATAATGGTGCAGAACCTCCTGGAATGTACAAACCTACTTTTTCTATAGGTTTCATTTCTTGCCAACAATCTACTCCATTGGTTGTAGAAATTACTTTTTTCTCTATTTTTTGAGAAGTATGAAATTTTTCTACATTGTTTTTAGCCAAAACAATGGCATCCTTTAATTCTTGAGAAACCAAAGGAATTCCTTGGTCAATTTCTTGTTGAGAAACTTTTAAATCTAACAAAGTAACTCCATCAAATTTTTGTGTGTATTGTTTTAACGCAACATCTCCATTCTCTTTTATATCATCAAAAACAGCTTTTACAGTAGCTCCTAACGTATTAGCCTCTTTGGCCGGACGTTGGGTAACTGCTGCCCATGTATTTTTTGCTGGATTATTGTATGTTTTCATTTGTTTACTAGTACTGAGTACTGAGTAGTTAGTAGTTAGTACAGTAGCTACGCTAACTTTGTACTTTTTACTTTTTACTTTGTACTAATTTATAATACCATTTTCTCTATCTCCGTAGTTAAAATACCCTCTGCACCTAAAGCTTTTAACTCATCTAAAATATCCCAAAATTTATCTTTAGGAATTACAGTGTGTACAGAACTCCATCCTTCTTGGGCTAATGGTAAAACCGTTGGAGATTTCATTCCTGGAATTACTTTAATAATATCATCAACCTTATCATTAGGAGCGTTTAACAACACATATCTATTAGCACGTCCTTTTAAAATTGCCTGTATTCTAAATTGTAATTTATCTAACAAAGCTTGTTTTTCTTCAGATAATTTAGGTGATGATGTTAATACTGCTTCAGACCAAAACATTACTTCTGCTTCTTTTAACCCATTAGCAAACAATGTTCCTCCTGAACTAACTATATCACAAATTCCATCAGCCAAACCAATATTTGGAGCAATCTCTACAGATCCTGCAATTTTATGATAACTAGCTTTTATGTTTTTTTCTTTTAAAAACTTCTCTAAAGTATTCGTGTATGAAGTTGCAATACGCTTTCCTTCAAAATAAGAAATATCAGTATAATCTACATCTTTAGGCACTGCCAAAGAAACCTTACATTTAGAAAACCCTAAACGCTCTACAATAGGTAAATTCTCACCTTTTTCAATTAGAGTATTTTCTCCTAAAATGGCAATATCCACCACTCCATCTTCTAAATATTGAGGAATATCTCCATTTCTCAAATAAAAAACTTCTAAAGGAAAATTTCTCGCCGTAGCTTTTAACTGTGCATTACGGTGATCAATAGCAATTCCACACTCTTTTAACAGTTGTAAAGAATCTTCGTTTAATCTTCCTGATTTTTGAATGGCAATTTTTAATGTGCTCATTTGTATATAGTTTATATCAATTTTTAAAATAAAAAACCCGTTCGAGATAGCTCAAACGGGTTTGAAAATATATGTTCATATTACAACATAATCCTTCCAACTCGCTTAAGCGCAGTACTGGATATGATGATGATGTAACTTAACTGTATTCATGTTCTAAATTTCTTCGACAAATATAAGAATTCATTATGATTTAAAAAGCATTTAAAATAAAGAAAATACCATATCTTTAAAATTAATATTGAGTTAATATAATTAACTAATAATTATGGTTAATTAGAGTAAAATATACATCTTATGAGTGAATTAAAAATTGTAGGAAATCAGGAATGGTGTCACTTTGATAAGCTAGGAATTCCAGCTATTAAAGCTAGAATAGATTCTGGTGCTAAAACATCATCCATACAAGCTACTGATATTACAACATATAAAAAAAACCGCGAAAATTGGGTTCGTTTTAACATTCAACCCCTAACAGAAAACAGAAGTATTTCTATTGAATGTGAAGCTAAAGTTACTGGAACAAGAATAGTTAAAAGCTCATCAGGTATCCCAGAAAAGAGATATGTAATTAAATCTCAAGTTACCATGGGAGGCGAAACTTGGGAAATAGAACTTACATTAGCCGATAGAGATAACATGGAGTTTAAAATGCTTTTAGGTAGGCAAGCCATGGAGAATAAAATGATTGTTAACCCTTCTGAAGAATTTTTATTAGGTAGAATAAGTCCCGAGGAAATAGATAATAATTACAAGTCTTTTGTTTTAAAAAAATCGGGTTTAAAAATAGCAGTACTTGCTAGCAACCCTGAATTATATTCTAACAAAAGATTAATGGAAGCTGGTCGTGCTAGAGGCCATGAGATGGTCTTTTTAAATGTACAACAGTGTTACATGAAGCTAGATACTGCTACTCCTGAAATACGCTATAGAGGTGGAAATGTTATTAATGATTTTGATGCTGTCATCCCTAGAATAAAAACAAGTATGACATTCTATGGATGTGCATTACTTAGAATGTTTAAAACTTTAGGTACTTATTGTTTAAATGATGCAGAATCTATTAGTTCTTCAAGAGACAAACTATATTCATCTCAACTTTTTTCTAAAAATGATATTCATATTCCAACCACAGGTTTTGCTAAATCTCCATTAGACACAAAAGATCTCATTCACATGGTTGGTGGAGCTCCTTTAATTATCAAATTATTGGAAAGTACTCAAGGTAAAGGAGTGGTTTTAGCTGAAACAAACAAAGCTGCAGAATCTGTAATTAACGCTTTCAAAAGTTTAAATGCTAACATTTTGGTACAAGAATTTATTCGTGAAGCTAACGGAAAAGATCTTAGATGTTTTGTTGTTGATGGAAAAGTTGTTGCTGCTATTGAAAGAACAGCAGCAAAAGGAGAATTTAGAGCAAACATACATCAAGGAGGATCTGCTTCAATAGTTAAAATTTCTCCTGAAGAAAAGAAACTCGCTTTGAAATCTGCTAAAATATTAAATCTACCTGTTGCAGGTGTCGACTTAATTAGATCAAACAAAGGACCTTTGCTACTAGAAGTAAACTCCTCTCCAGGACTAGAAGGAATAGAAAATGCAACTGGTAAAGATATTGCGGGTAATATTATTCAAGCCATAGAAAAAAAATTAAAATACACATCTTAAAACACATCAAAGCATCTTATTAATTTAAGATGCTTTTCTTTTATAACAACACTCTTTCAAAGAACATAGTTAAATCCAGCATCATATATTTACAAATAATAGTATGTTAATGATTACTGCATAAAAACATCTTTTTATAACTGATATCACATTCCACAAATCATATAAGCATAGTACATTTGTAATAAATCATAAATCTATAACTATGTTAGAAACCAAAAAAACAAGCACAGACAATAGATATGTATTTTCTATGTCGCCCATGAAATCCTTTGAATCAGAAAAACGTAGAAGTTATTTTAAAACTTTTTTTAGACGTTAGTCTCAGGGGATCAAAGTTTCAATTAAACAATTGAATATTTATAAACCTTAAAATATTACATCATGAAAAACCAACCGAAAAGATAAACCATGCAACAACATATAGGAATTAACATGAACCGTAGTTCATCATTACAAAACAGCTAAAAGCCGATTCTAAATATTATAATAGAATCGGCTTTATTATTTCTTATTCTTTAAGATACATTAGTATATAATTTATAAACAAAAAAAAACCTCATTCAATTACATGAATGAGGTTTTTAAAAAAAGGCGATGACATACTCTCCCACCAATGGTAGTACCATCTGCGCTAATAGGCTTAACTTCTCTGTTCGGAATGGGAAGAGGTGAGCCCTATTGCAATAATCACCTTAAGGTCTTAGTAGTACTGAGTACTCAGTAAAGAGTATTGAGAACTCTTTGTACTTGATACTTTGTACTAACTACTATATGGTTAACATATTGATACCAATATTGTTTGTTTTCTATTACTTTCGTTTTATACTTAAATTAAAGCCCGCAGTACATAAGCCTATGGGTTATTAGTAATACTCGGCTATGACATTACTGCCTTTACACCTATATCCTATCAAGGTCGTAGTCTACAACCACCCTTTAAAGAAATCTCATCTTGTGGTGGGTTTCGCGCTTATATGCTTTCAGCGCTTATCCCTTCCCAACGTAGCTACTCTGCAATGCTCCTGGCGGAACAACAGATACACCAGAGGTTAGTTCAATTCGGTCCTCTCGTACTAGAATCAAATCCACGCAAATTTCTAACGCCCGCTACAGATAGAGACCGAACTGTCTCACGACGTTCTGAACCCAGCTCGCGTGCCACTTTAATGGGCGAACAGCCCAACCCTTGGGACCTTCTCCAGCCCCAGGATGTGACGAGCCGACATCGAGGTGCCAAACCCCCCCGTCGATGTGAGCTCTTGGGGGAGATCAGCCTGTTATCCCCGGAGTACCTTTTATCCTTTGAGCGATGGCCCTTCCATGCGGAACCACCGGATCACTATGCTCTTGTTTCCAACCTGATCGACTTGTAGGTCTCGCAGTCAAGCACCCTTATGCCATTGCACTCTACGTACGGTTACCAAGCGTACTGAGGGTACCTTTAGAAGCCTCCGTTACTCTTTTGGAGGCGACCACCCCAGTCAAACTACCCACCAAGCACTGTCCCCATCTCTGGGTTAGACTCTAGATAAGCAAAGGGTCGTATTTCAACAATGACTCCACAACACCTGGCGATGCTGCTTCAAAGTCTCCGACCTATCCTACACATTACTTATCCAAAGCCAATACTAAGCTATAGTAAAGGTTCACGGGGTCTTTTCGTCCCGTAGCGGGTAATCGGCATCTTCACCGATACTACAATTTCACCGAGCTCATGGCTGAGACAGTGTCCAGATCGTTGCACCATTCGTGCAGGTCGGAACTTACCCGACAAGGAATTTCGCTACCTTAGGACCGTTATAGTTACGGCCGCCGTTTACTGGGGCTTCATTTCAGATCTTCGCTAAAAGCTAAACCCTCCACTTAACCTTCCAGCACCGGGCAGGTGTCAGGCCCTATACATCAACTTTCGTTTTAGCAGAGCCCTGTGTTTTTGATAAACAGTCGCCTGGACCTTTTCACTGCGGCCCCACATAAAGTGGGGCGACCCTTCTCCCGAAGTTACGGGTCTATTTTGCCTAGTTCCTTAGCCATGAATCACTCGAGCTCCTTAGAATACTCATCCCAACTACCTGTGTCGGTTTACGGTACAGGACGCAGCCCTCGCTTTTCTTGGAACCGCTTACTTCTTTTCGCTTCACCCGAAGGTTAGGCTCAACGTACTATTCCGTCAGTACGTAAAGATCTGGGCAATCCGTCACTTTTAATGGGTGCGTGTACAGGAATATTAACCTGTTGTCCATCGACTTCCCCTTTCGGGTGCGCCTTAGGCCCTGACTAACCCTCAGCTGATTAGCATCGCTGAGGAAACCTTAGTCTTTCGGAGGGCGGGTTTCTCACCCGCCTTATCGTTACTTATGCCTACATTTTCTTTTCTAGTCGTTCCAGCATCCCTTACAGAACACCTTCAGCACAACTAGAATGCTCCCCTACCACGTATAGTAAACTATACATCCATAGCTTCGGTAATATGTTTATGCCCGATTATTATCCATGCTCGTTCGCTCGACTAGTGAGCTGTTACGCACTCTTTAAATGAATGGCTGCTTCCAAGCCAACATCCTAGCTGTCTGGGCAAACAAACCTCGTTTATTCAACTTAACATATATTTGGGGACCTTAGCTGATGGTCTGGGTTCTTTCCCTCTCGGACATGGACCTTAGCACCCATGCCCTCACTGCTGTAAATCATTATATAGCATTCGGAGTTTGTCAGGAATTGGTAGGCGATGAAGCCCCCGCATCCAATCAGTAGCTCTACCTCTATATAACTAATACAACGCTGCACCTAAATGCATTTCGGGGAGTACGAGCTATTTCCTGGTTTGATTGGCCTTTCACCCCTACCCACAGGTCATCCCAAGACTTTTCAACGTCAACGGGTTCGGTCCTCCACTCTGTGTTACCAAAGCTTCAACCTGCCCATGGGTAGATCACCAGGTTTCGCGTCTACTCAACCTAACTAAAACGCCCTATTCAGACTCGCTTTCGCTACGGCTCCGGATCTTAAATCCTTAACCTTGCTAGATAAAGTAACTCGTAGGCTCATTATGCAAAAGGCACGCCGTCACCCAGTTAATGGGCTCCGACCGCTTGTAGGTGTACGGTTTCAGGATCTATTTCACTCCCTTACTTAGGGTTCTTTTCACCTTTCCCTCACGGTACTAGTTCACTATCGGTCTCTCAGGAGTATTTAGCCTTACCGGATGGTCCCGGCAGATTCAGACAGGGTTCCTCGTGCCCCGCCCTACTCAGGAATCTGATACAATTACTTCTCTTACTTATACGGGACTATCACCCTCTATGGTTAACCTTTCCAGGTTATTCTAATTCAATTGTTTCTTGATATTTCAGTCCTACAACCCCGATCTTGCCGTAACAAAATCGGTTTGGGCTCTTTCGCGTTCGCTCGCCACTACTAACGAAATCATTATTATTTTCTCTTCCTCCGGTTACTTAGATGTTTCAGTTCACCGGGTTTGCCTTCTTTCGAATACTATGCCTTCAACATAGTGGGTTGCCCCATTCGGAAATCTACGGATATAACTCTTATGTGCAAATCCCCGTAGCTTATCGCAGCTTATCACGTCCTTCTTCGCCTCTGAGAGCCTAGGCATCCGCCATACACCCTTAATTAGCTTATTGTACTTTTGCGTCTTTAATCTATTACAACCTTTCAGTTGTTGTATTTTACAACTTACGTTGTCTTATTATTATTCTATCATTACTGATAGATTCTAATGTCTACTCAAGTAATATTATTTTTTAAACAATATTATTATCAATATGTCAATGAACTGTGGCGAGTCGCCACTGACGTTAATCAGTAGGACTTCTATACATCTTAAGATAAATAATTATCTCAAGGCATAGCCTTGTGGAGAATATCGGAGTCGAACCGATGACCTCTTGCGTGCAAGGCAAGCGCTCTAGCCAGCTGAGCTAATCCCCCATTACTAGTAGTTAGTAATTAGTTTATTAGTCATTAGTAATTACTAATTCGTAATTTGTAATTATTTCTGCTTCTAGAATTTCCTGTTATACAATCTATTGTTATCTTTTTCTGCCTAACTAAACAAGCTAGGCTTGGTAGTCTCGGGCAGACTCGAACTGCCGACCTCTACATTATCAGTGTAGCGCTCTAACCAGCTGAGCTACGAGACTCAATATGTGATTGTATATATTTTATAAAAATTAACAGCTAATTAAAAAGTAAAAAGATTTCTCATAACATTCATCTCTTTTCTCTAGAAAGGAGGTGTTCCAGCCGCACCTTCCGGTACGGCTACCTTGTTACGACTTAGCCCTAGTTACCAGTTTTACCCTAGGCGGCTCCTTGCGGTGACCGACTTCAGGCACCCCCAGCTTCCATGGCTTGACGGGCGGTGTGTACAAGGCCCGGGAACGTATTCACCGGATCATGGCTGATATCCGATTACTAGCGATTCCAGCTTCATGGAGTCGAGTTGCAGACTCCAATCCGAACTGTGATAATGTTTAAAGATTTGCATCCTGTCGCCAGGTAGCTGCCCTCTGTCATTACCATTGTAGCACGTGTGTAGCCCAGGACGTAAGGGCCGTGATGATTTGACGTCATCCCCACCTTCCTCACGGTTTGCACCGGCAGTCTCTCTAGAGTCCTCAGCTTGACCTGTTAGCAACTAAAAATAGGGGTTGCGCTCGTTATAGGACTTAACCTGACACCTCACGGCACGAGCTGACGACAACCATGCAGCACCTTGTAAGAAGTCCGAAGAAATATCTATCTCTAAATAATGCATCCTACATTTAAGCCCTGGTAAGGTTCCTCGCGTATCATCGAATTAAACCACATGCTCCACCGCTTGTGCGGGCCCCCGTCAATTCCTTTGAGTTTCAATCTTGCGACCGTACTCCCCAGGTGGGACACTTATCACTTTCGCTTAGTCACTGAATAATTCCAACAACTAGTGTCCATCGTTTACGGCGTGGACTACCGGGGTATCTAATCCCGTTCGCTCCCCACGCTTTCGTTCATCAGCGTCAGTATATACGTAGTAGACTGCCTTCGCAATCGGTATTCTATGTAATATCTATGCATTTCACCGCTACACTACATATTCTATCTACTTCCATATAACTCAAGACTAACAGTATCAAAGGCAGTTCAACAGTTAAGCTGCTGGATTTCACCTCTGACTGATTAGCCCGCCTACGAACCCTTTAAACCCAATGATTCCGGATAACGCTTGGACCCTCCGTATTACCGCGGCTGCTGGCACGGAGTTAGCCGGTCCTTATTCGTATGGTACCGTCAAATAATTACACGTAACTATAGTTCTTCCCATATAAAAGAAGTTTACAACCCATAGGGCAGTCATCCTTCACGCGGCATGGCTGGTTCAGAGTTGCCTCCATTGACCAATATTCCTCACTGCTGCCTCCCGTAGGAGTCTGGTCCGTGTCTCAGTACCAGTGTGGGGGATCTCCCTCTCAGGACCCCTACCTATCGATGTCTTGGTAAGCCGTTACCTTACCAACTAACTAATAGGACGCATAGCCATCTTAAACCGATAAATCTTTAATCATAAATCCATGCGAATCTATAACACTATGGGATATTAGTCCACGTTTCCATGGGGTATCCCCCTGTTTAAGGTAGGTTCTATACGCGTTACGCACCCGTGCGCCGGTCGTCGGCAAATTGCAAGCAATTCCCGCTACCCCTCGACTTGCATGTGTTAGGCCTGCCGCTAGCGTTCATCCTGAGCCAGGATCAAACTCTTCATCGTTAATATTTTAATATCTTGATGATGCTCAAAAAAATCTCATGATCTAGTCATGTAATTTTACTTTCTAATTTTACGCTGTCAATTTCAATATTCTCAATGAACTTAGTCACATCGTGACTTCTTTACCAATAACTCCTCTCGAAGTTAACTACTTAGCTGCCTCGCTAAGCGGTTGCAAATATAAGAACTTTATTTCTTCTAAAACAAATAAAATTTAAAATATTTTTTAAAAAAATTCTAAACCTTTTTCTATCCTAAAACAGTAGCCTAAACCACCATAAAACCCTTAATGTACCTGAACTTGTTTGCCCCAAACAATCAGTTACCTGATCGCCGTTGCGGGTGCAAAGATACGCACCTTTTTTATTTATTTCCTAATCTTTTTTAAACTATTTTCTATCCTTTTTTATTTTATTATCTAAACGCCTTATTCTTTGCATATTGCACGCTCTAAAATCTTCAAAGTTTTTCAAAATATCTCTTGAATACATCTCTAACCTTTAATATTTTATTGAATTTCCCTTAAAGTGACTTCTCTCAAATCTTTTATAAGCTACATAAATCAACAATTATAATAAAATAAATTCTACACACTAAAAGACTAACGACTGACAAACTCTATGAGAAAAATCAATAAAACAATGAAAAACTCTTTAAAAACACTCAAAAAATTGATATGAAAAATATTTAATGAATGATTTTAAACAATAACTTTATAAAAAAATCATTTATACAATAAATTAATTAAATCATTACCCTTATATGAAAACAACAAAAACACTAACAATATTATTCATATGTATATTTAACAATCTATTTTGTCAGATTAACATTCCTCCAGCAAGCCCATCTGCATCAATATCTCAAAGTATTGGTTTTAGTAACGTATCAATAAACTATAGTAGACCAGCTCTTAAGGGTAGAGATATGTTTAAAATTTTAACAAGAGAAGGAGAAGTTTGGAGAACAGGGGCAAATATGTGTACCATTTTGTCTACTGATGGTGATATATATATTGAAGGAAACAAAATTCCTACAGGAAAATATAGTATATATTCTATACCTGATAAAGATACTTGGGTTATTATTATAAATAATAAAATTTCATGGGGTACACAATATGATCCTACAGAAGATTTTATTAGAATACCTGTAAAAACTCTAAACTCTAATGAATATACTGAAAGTTTTGGTTTTTATTTTGATGATGTTGATGGTGAATCTGCTATTATGGGATTTTCATGGGGAAACACCAAAGTAGAGTTAAATGTGAAAGCTGAAATACATGATGAAATACTACATCAGATAGAAGTTGTAACAGCCATCAATGGAAGAGATAAAAATTTAGATTATTTTAATGCTTCTCAATATTACATAACAAATAATTTGAGTTCTGAAAAGGCACTAATCTGGGCTAAAATATTTGCTGATGAAATTATGCCTAAAGAATATTGGGCCGTTGCATTAAAAGCTAGAGCTTACGCTTACAATAAAGAATATGACAAAGCCATTATAGTTGGTGAAAAAGTTATTGAAATGGCTAAATTAGAACACAATAATGATTATGTTGTGAGTTATAGAAATTTAGTAGAAAAGTGGAAAAAATTAATAATAGAATAATATTATATTTTAAAACAAAAGGCCTCTAAACATTTTATTATTTTGAGGCCTTTATTTTATTATTTATACTGACATAAATAAGAAGTTTGTAATGCTACTTTGACTTGAAACTTTTGGTTAGCCTCAATTTGGTAAGCTTCTCCTGCTTTATAAGTAACCCAATCTGTAGCTCCTGGTAATAAAACTGTCATTTCCCCTTCTATTACATTCATAGTTTCATGTAAGCTTGTTGAAAACTCATAAGTTCCTGCCTCCATTACTCCTAATGTAGATTTTCCTGTTGCAGATACATATCCTAATGATTTTACATTTCCATCAAAATATTCGTTTGCTGATATCATAATATATTGTTTTAATTATTTGAATACGAAAATAAGAAATTGTACATAGGTAGCCATATCTATTTATTATTGGTTTTAAATATCATCATTGAAATAGTAAGTACAAACAAAAAGATCCAACTAAAAATTAGTTGGATCTTTTTTATTAATTTATAATCATTTAAGATTCTTGTTCTCCTGCTTTTAAAGGCACTGTTTGCATGATATAGTCTTCTCCAAAAATATACTCTCCATTTTCATCAACTTTACTATAATCATATGGCCAACGATGAACTTCTGGAATTTCTCCTGGCCAGTTTCCATGAATATGTTCAACTGGCGTAGTCCATTCTAATGTATTGGCTTTCCATGGGTTTTGAGAAGCTACTTTTCCTTTATAAATACTCATGAAAAAGTTTACTAAGAATACTATTTGGGCTACCCCTCCAATAATAGCAAACACAGTCATTACTTGGTTTACATTTGCTAAATCATCAAACAAAGGGAAATTTGTATTTGTATAATATCTACGTGGTAAACCTGCTAAACCTATAAAGTGCATTGGGAAGAAAACTCCGTATGCTGCAATTGCAGTAATCCAAAAGTGAATGTATCCTAATGTTTTGTTCATCATTCTACCATACATTTTAGGGAACCAGTGGTAAATACCAGCATACATACCGTAGATAGCAGATACACCCATTACTAAGTGGAAGTGAGCAACTACAAAATAAGTATCGTGTACGTTAATATCTAAAGCAGAATCTCCTAATACAATTCCTGTTAAACCTCCTGTGATGAAAGTAGAAACTAGTCCGATAGAAAATAACATTGCAGGGTTAAACTGTAAGTTACCTTTCCATAATGTGGTAATGTAGTTAAATGCTTTTACAGCAGATGGAATTGCAATTAATAAAGTTGTAAATGTAAATACAGACCCTAAGAATGGATTCATTCCTGAAATAAACATGTGGTGTCCCCAAACAATTGTTGATAAGAATGCAATTGCCATGATAGAACCAATCATTGCACGGTATCCAAAAATAGGTTTACGTGAGTTTGTTGAAATAATTTCAGATGTTAATCCTAATGCTGGTAATAATACAATATAAACCTCAGGGTGTCCTAAGAACCAGAATAAATGTTCAAATAATACTGGAGATCCACCTTGATAGTTTAATACTTCTCCTCCAATGAAAATATCAGATAAGTAAAAAGATGTACCAAAACTTCTATCAAAAATTAATAACAAAGCTGCTGAGAATAAAACTGGGAAAGAAACTACACCAATGATAGCTGTAATGAATAAAGCCCACATTGTTAATGGTAATCTTGTCATTGTCATCCCCTTAGTTCTTAAGTTAAGAATGGTAACAATGTAGTTCAATGATCCTATTAAAGACTGAGCAATAAAGATAGCCATAGATACTAACCATAATGTCATTCCTGTTCCAGACCCTGGAATAGCTTGTGGTAAAGCTGATAATGGTGGATAAATTGTCCATCCTGCAGAGGCTGGTCCTGCTTGTACAAACAATGAAATAACCATAATTACAGATGATATAAAAAATAACCAGTAAGATAGGCAGTTCATAAATCCAGAAGCCATATCACGAGCTCCAATTTGCAATGGAATTAATAAGTTAGAAAAAGTACCACTTAAACCTGCAGTTAATACAAAGAATACCATAATAGTACCATGTATAGTAACCAAAGCTAAGTAGATATCAGGTTTCATGACTCCTGCTTCAGATTGAAAACGCTCTGGTAAGAAAGCTTCAATAATAGAAAAAGAATGCTCTGGCCATGCTATTTGTAATCTAAATAACAAAGACATTAAAACTCCAATAACTCCCATGATCATACCAGTTACTAAAAACTGCTTTGAAATCATTTTATGATCTAAACTAAATAAATATTTAGTTACGAATGTTTCTTTATGGTGATGTGCTGACATAATAATTTTTATCTTTTTATGATTCTAAAACGGTTTTAATAACTAAAATAATTCTTTAGCCGTCTTTTGTTGATTTAACCAAGTCAAATAATCTTTTTCAGATTCTACAATAATTTTCATTTGCATATTGTAATGAGATGGTCCACAAATTTTATTACATAATAATAAGTAATCAAATTCATATGGTTCTTCACCATTGGCAACTCTAGCTTCATTTACACTAGCTACTTTTAAAATCACATCTTCTTGTTGACGCATTTCTTCTGTAGTGAATTTAGGAGTAAACCCAAACTCGGTAACCATACCAGGAACACAGTTCATTTGTGCTCTAAAGAAAGGCATGTATGCAGAGTGTAAAACATCTTGTGAGCGAAATTTGAATACTACTTTTTTACCTACAGGTAAATGTAATTCACGTACAGGAATATCATCAGCTGCATTAGCATCTGTCATGTCAATTCCCATGGTATTAGCTCCTTCAATATTTCTTACATTTCCACGTCCTAGTTCATTATCTCTTCCTGCATATCTTGCTTCCCAAGCAAATTGTTTAGCGTAAACTTCTACTAAAATAGCATCATCTCCTTCTAAATCAGTAACATCGTTCCAAATAGATAATCCATATAAAATTAATACTGCTAATACCACTGTTGGTATAGTTGTCCAGATTAGCTCTAACTTGTGAGAATCAGCAAAAAATGTTGCTTTTCTTCCTTTAATTCCTCTGTATTTATATGCGAAAAAATATAATAATGCTTGTGTTATAAATTGCACTATACCAATTAACCAGAATGAGATAACATATAAGTTGTCATAATCTTCACCTTCTACAGATGCAGCATCTGGTAACATAATATCATGTAAAAAGATTAAGCAGTATCCCATTAGTAAGTAAAACCCTACTAAAAAAACCATGAATAATTTTCCTTGAATATCGTTATCTTTTTCTGTAGCGATAGGATTGTTATCGTTCTCAAAAGTAATGATCTTTTTACCGTCTTTAATCTCTTTAAAGATTACTCTGTAAGTAAGTAGTCTATTTACTTGCCATACTCCAATAGCAAAAGCAACAGCTACGAAAAAATAAAATAATGCTAACATAATTTTGTCTTAATTTTTTTGCAAATGTAATGATATATATTAATAATGGAAATGTTCACTTTCGTGTAAGAAAGGATTTCCTTTTGCAATTAATGGTGCTTTACTAATTGATGTAAATGCAGCATAAATAAACAATCCTAAAAAGAATAAAACACTTCCTATTTCACCCCATCCGAATCCCCATTGATCTCCAACAGTTGCTGGCATAATCATTACGAAAACATCTATATAGTGACCAATTAAAATTATAGTTCCTGTTCCTAATACTATTTGAGGAATACGTTTAAAATCACTATTAACCAACATTAATACAGGCAAGATAAAGTTTAAAGGAATCATTCCTAAGAATAATAATTTATATTCATCAAAACGTTGTACAAAATAAGTTGTTTCTTCTGGCATATCAGCATACCAAATTAACATAAATTGAGCAAACCATAAATAAGTCCAGAAAATAGAGAATCCGAACATGAATTTAGCTAAGTCATGTAAGTGACTGTTATTTACTACTTCTAAATATCCTTTAGATTTTAAGTAAACTGTTACCATTGCTATTACAGTTAACGCAGATACAACTCCTGTTGCAAATACATACCACCCAAATAATGTAGAGAACCAGTGCGGATCAAGTCCCATAATCCAATCCCAAACAGACATAGATTCTGTGAAAATGAAGAATGCTAAGAAAGCTACACCTAACTTGTAATTTTTATAATAATTTTTTAAATCGCTTGCATTGTCTTGTAATACAGAGTGTTTTCTATTTAAGAAACGGAAAACATTCCATCCTACTAAATAAATGATACTACAAATTAACCATCTTGGAGTGTTTAACCAACCTGATTTATTTGCTATAATAGGATCAAAATTAGGTGAGGATGGGTCTACAGTTCCCTCTGCCATCCAAACAAATAAGTGATTTCCGTGGAAAGCTGTTACTACTAAAAATACTAAGAAGATAGCTGACACATATGGTAAGAATCCTGAAATTCCTTCCATAACTCTAAACAATACAATTGACCATCCAGCTTGCGCAACTCTTTGAATATTTAAGAAAGCAAAAACTACAACTGTTACAAATGTAAAAAAGAACAACGCTACATAAAAAGCAGCCCATGGTCTATTCTGTAATTGATGTAATACATGTGTTAAATGATGATCTCCGTGAGCTTCTGTTCCATGTGCATCGTGGTTTGCTTCTACATGATGATCTACATGTGTTTCATGAGCAGTATCTGTATGATGAGCCTCTTTATCTTCATGCTCATGATGTTCATCATGGGCAACTGTTTTTGTTTCATGAGCATCACCGTGTGCTCCATGTCCAGCTTCTTGGTGTGCTAATATTTCAGCAGCTTGTGCTTCTGTACTAGGTGCAGAGGCAAAACTGATAATAATACCTATTAAACCAATTACCATTAAGGCAATAGCTGTAATCTTTAATTTACTTGAAAATTGATACATAATTTATCTAAGTGTTTGGTAATTATTTTAACAAGTTGTTTCTTAATTCCTGAACGTGTTTAACAATTAACCAACGTTCTTTCTCTGTTAACTGAGAAGCATGAGATCCCATCATGTTTTTACCATGCATAATTACGTGGTAAATACTTCCTTCAGTAATATCTCTATCCTTATAATTAGGTATACCTAAGAACTTCTCTCTTTTAACTAATTCCCCTTGTCCATCACCTTTTTTACCATGACATACTGCACAATAAATATTAAACAATTGAGTTTCTTTGTTACTATCAAAGTCCTCTGTTGTTAAAGGAGATTTTAAATTTAATTTAGCTTCTTCATATCCTTCGTTAGTATCTGGATATTCGTAAGGAATATGTCCTCTTGGAATGGTTCCAACAACTGGTTCCTGTGCTTCAATTCCGTTTGCAAATACTTTACTTTCTTCATAAGGTTCTCCTGAAACTGACTGATACATATCTGGCATGTATTGTAAGTTACGTTTGGTCTTATCGCATGAAGTAAAAACTAATGTTACTATTGCTATAACTGTTGTTATTTTAAATAATCTACTCATGAGTTCTTAGTGCTTTTCAATTACTTTAATCTCAACAGCATTAGTAGTATTTAATAAAGCTGTTAATTCTTCTTCATTATCTTCTACAGGAATTTCCATTAAAAAAATATCATCTGTAGTTCTTGGGTCAGGATTTTCTGCTTCTTTAAAAGGCCATAATCTACTTCTCATATAAAAAGTAATTACCATTAAGTGAGCAGCAAAAAACACTGTTAATTCAAACATAATTGGTACAAAAGCAGGCATGTTGTAAACCCAAGCAAAATTTGGTTTACCTCCAATATCTTGTGGCCAATCTTGAATCATCATATAGTTAGTCATCCAAATAGCGAAAGACAAACCACACAATCCGTATAAGAATGCACATATTGCTAAACGAGTATGTGGCAATCCTAATAATTTATCTAAACCGTGAACTGGAAACGGTGTAAAAACTTCTTCAATGTGATGATTAGCATTTTTAACTGTTTTAACAGCATCCATTAAAACATCATCATCATTATATAATGCGTGTATAACTTTATTAGTGCTCATTTTTTCCGTCTCTTAATTGTTTATAATGTTCTCCTGAAGATTTCATAATTGTTTTTACTTCTGCCTGAGCAATTACAGGGAAAGTTCTAGCATATAATAAGAACAATACAAAGAAGAATCCAATTGTTCCAACGAATACACCAACATCTACAAATGTAGGTTCAAAACGAGTCCATGTAGATGGTAAATGACCTTTACTTAATACAATGGCAATAATATCAAAACGCTCAAACCACATTCCTATATTAATTGCAATAGAGATAATGAAAGACCAAATAAAACTTCTTCTAACCTTGGTAATCCACAACAACTGAGGGATAGCAATGTTAAATAAAATCAATGACCAAAAAGCCCATCCATAAGGTCCTGTTGCAGCACCTACAGACATATAAGTATAGTTTTCATAAGGAGATCCTGTGTACCAAGCGATAAAAAACTCAGATGCATAGGCTACAGCTACAATACCACCAGTAACTATAATTACTATGTTCATGTATTCAACATGTAAACGAGTGATGTAGTTTTCTAAGTTTGATACTTTTCTCATAATTCCCAATAACGTTTGTACCATAGCAAATCCAGAGAAGATTGCCCCAGCAACGAAGTAAGGAGGGAAAATTGTTGAGTGCCAACCTGGGTTGATAGAGGTAGCAAAGTCCATAGATACAATAGTGTGTACAGAAAGTACTAATGGAGTTGCCAAACCAGCTAATACTAAAGAAACCTCTTCAAAACGTTGCCAGTCTTTAGCTCTACCAGACCAACCAAAAGATAACAAAGCGTATATCTTCTTTTGGAAAGGCTTGACTGCTCTATCTCTAATCATTGCAAAGTCAGGTAATAAACCTGTCCACCAGAAAACTAATGATACAGATAAATACGTTGAGATTGCAAATACATCCCATAATAATGGTGAGTTAAAGTTAACCCATAAAGATCCAAATTGGTTTGGAATAGGTAACACCCAATATCCGTTCCAAGGACGTCCCATGTGAATTAATGGGAACAAACCTGCCTGGAATACGGCAAAAATTGTCATTGCTTCTGCAGAACGGTTAATTGCCATTCTCCATTTTTGACGGAATAACAATAATACTGCTGAGATCAATGTACCGGCATGACCAATACCTACCCACCATACAAAGTTGGTAATATCCCAAGCCCATCCAATGTTCTTGTTTAATCCCCAAACTCCAATTCCTGTTCCGATGGTATATAAAATACATCCTACACCCCACAAAAATGCTACAAGTGCAATACCGAATGCGATATACCAATTTTTATTTGCCTTACCCTCTATTGGTTTTACGATATCCATTGTGATATCGTGGTAACTCTTTTCCCCTAAAACTAAAGGTTCTCTGATGGGTGCTTCGTAATGAGACGACATATAATCAATTTTAAATTTTAGTTATTCCTTTTTTAAGCTTCGTTTGTGTTTCTGATTTTAGTTTGATAAACTACATTATTGTCGGTTCCAATGAACTCTAACAATCTATATGCACGCTCATCTTTACGTAAAGCAGTAACTTCATCTTCTGGGTTATTAATATCTCCAAACTTGATAGAACCTGTAGCACAAGCACTAGAACAAGCTGTAGTGAATTCATTAACATCAACTGGCCTACCCTCTTTTTTAGCATCAAGAATAGTTTTTTGAGTCATTTGAATACACATAGAACATTTTTCCATAACTCCACGAGAACGTACTACTACATCTGGGTTTAATACCATTTTACCAAAGTCATCATTCATATTGAAATCAAACTCATCATTGTTATTATATTTAAACCAGTTAAAACGACGAACTCTATAAGGACAGTTGTTAGCACAGTAGCGAGTACCAACACATCTGTTGTAAGCCATTTGGTTTTGACCTTGACGACCGTGAGAAGTTGCAGCTACTGGACAAACAGTTTCACATGGTGCGTGATTACAATGCTGACACATAATTGGTTGGAAAGCAACCTGAGGATTTACTGATTCTACTGTCTCTAAAGACTCATAAAAAGCAGCATTGTCTTGTGTAGTTGGAGCTGAATTTGTTTTTTTAGTCTCTAAACCTGCATCTCCTTCTGAAGTATAGTATCTATCAATACGCAACCAGTGCATATCTCTACCTACACGTACTTCATGTTTTCCAACCACAGGAACATTGTTTTCAGAGTGACATGCAATTACACATGATCCACATCCGGTACAAGAAGTTAAGTCTATAGATAAGTTAAAATGATGTCCTACCGAACGATCTTGATCATCCCATAAATCAACTGTTGTTACATCTACTTCTTGGTGTTTTAAAGAAACTTCTGGTCTAGGATTCCACTCTTCAGCATTTCCATGCTTATATTCTTCTAAACTAGTTTCTCTTAATATATCATGACGACCTGCTATTGTATGTTGTAATTGCTCACAAGCAAATAAGTGTTCTCCACCTGCATTTGCAACAGATGCTATTTGAGATCCACCAAAAGCAACTGCATAGGCATTTACTCCTAATAACATTTCTTTCTTTAATCCTTTTGTTTTACCATATCCATAAGATAAAGCTAAAGTACCTTGTGCTTGACCTGGTTGAATTAACACAGGAACATTCTCAATAGCCACTCCTTTTACTGTAATGGTTGCATACTGTCCATTAATAGCTCCATTGTCTTGAACTGGGTTTGTAAATCCTAATTTATCAGCATCTGCTTGAGACATTAATAAATAGTTATCCCAAGATGCTCTTGTTAACGGATCTGGTAATTCTTGTAACCAAGGATTGTTTGCTTGTTGACCATCTCCTAAAGCTACAGAAGAATATAATGTCAACTCAAACTCACCTGTTTTTGTATTTGCTTTTAACGCTTTTGCAGCAGCAGTAGTATCAATTGAGTTTACAGCTAATGCAGTAGCTTCTAAAGGAGCAAACCCATCATGTAAGGCCTTGTTCCATGAATTTCCATTTAAAATATTTGACTTTGCAAAACCAGATAAGTAATCATAATAAGAAGTACTTACTCCTGTCCATGCCAATACACAATCTTGAAATTGTTTAGTATCAAATAAAGGCTTGATAGTTGGTTGTGTTAAGCTGTATTGATTTGCAGTCATTTTAACATCTCCCCAAGCTTCTAAATAACTTGGAGTTGCTAAAGCATATTGCATTTCACTTAAAGTTTCATCTTCTTTAGATGAGAAACCAACTGTTAATTTTGTTTTTGCCAAACCTGCTTTAAAATCAGCAGCATTTGCTAATGTATAAACAGGGTTAGTGTTATAAGTAATTAAGGCTCCTATTTTACCCGCTTTTAATTCAGCTACTAAACTTGCTACTTCAGCATCATTTCCTCCACGAACATACTTTACATTAGTCGTATCTAAAATTTCTGAGTTTAAATAGTTATTAATAGCTAAAGCAATTAATTGAGCATTTTTATCTTGAATTCCAGTAACTACTACCGCTTTGCTTCCTGCTTTCTTTAATTGAGCAGCAGCTTGCTTGATAGCAGCATCACCAGGAGTTTTCTTAGACGGTAAACTTTGACCTGTTACAGCATTGTATAAATTAATCAAAGCAAAAGCTTGTTCAGATGGTTTTAACACCACACGTTTATCTGCATTTGCTCCTGTTAAAGAATAATTTGCTTCAAATTGAATGTGACGAGAAAATTTACCAGCTTTTACATCTCTACCAGCAGCATAAGCAGCCTCAAAACCACCTCCTTGCCAATCTCCTAAGAAATCTGCACCAATAGAAACAATTGTTTTAGCATCGTCTAATTTATAGTTAGCCAAGGCTCTTTCTCCATAAGCTTCCTCAAAAGCATCTAAAGCAGCAGATTCTGTAACAGCATCATAAACTACATGAGATACATTATTATACTTTTTAGAGAAATCAGCTATAATAGCACTTGTTGATGGACTAGCCATCGTACCTGTTAAGAAAACTATTTTTTCTCCTGCATTAGAAAGTTGTTCTAATTGTGCAGTAATTTTTGAATTTACATCAGACCAAGAAGCTGTATTTCCTTTTACTTTAGGACCTCTTAATCTTAAGCTATCATATAATGATAATACAGATGCATTTACACGTGCATTTGTACACCCTTTAGCTTCTTTATTTGGCAAAATAAAAACAGGACGTCCTTCTTTTGTTTTCACCAATACATTTGCAAAGTCAAATCCATCTGCTATGGTAGATGCATAATAATTTGCAATACCTGGAGTTACCTCCTCTGGTTTTACAACATAAGGAATCGATTTGATTACCGGTCCTTCACAAGCCGCCAAAGAAGCTGCTGCTGTTGTAAATCCAACATATTTTAAGAAATCACGTCTTGTTGTGCTAGACGTTTCTAAAGTTTCTTTATCACCTAAAAACGATTCAGGAGCCTGTCCTTCATTGAATTCGTTTTGTTCAAGCGAAGCAACAATAGAACTATTTTCATTTAGTTCCTCAACACTTTTCCAGTATTTTTTGTTTGATGCCATGGTTAATTTTGTTTTATCTATAATTGATGCTAACTATAACTTAGCTTAAAATCCTTATACTCTTAGTAGTGACACTTACCACATTCTTTACCTCCTAATTGAGCAATGGTAACTTTTTCCACTCCATATTTTTGAGATAATTGTTCGTGTATTTTCTTATAGTATCCGTTACCTGCAATGTTCACTTCTGTTTCTTTATGACAGTCAACACACCATCCCATTGTTAATGGAGCATATTGATACACCTCATCCATTTCTTCAACTGGTCCGTGACATTTTTGACACTTAACACCTGCAACCGTTACGTGTTGAGAGTGATTAAAGTATGCAAAATCTGGTAAGTTATGAATCCTAACCCATTTAACAGGTTTTGTTTCTCCAGTATACTTTAAGTTTTCTGCATCCCATCCAGCAGCATCATATACTTTTTGAATTTCCTTATCTAAATAAGCTTTACCCTTAGTATCAATCTTAGTATCATCTGCAACCTCTGAAATATTCTTATGACAGTTCATACAAACATTTACAGAAGGAATCCCTGATGTTTTAGAGTGTTTTGCTGAAGAGTGACAATATTGACAATCTATTTGATTATCTCCTGCATGTATTTTATGAGAAAATGCTATTGGCTGAACTGGCTGATAACCTTCATCTACCCCAACAGACATTAAAGCAGTGAATCCAAAGTAAACACCTAAGAAAACCAACACTATAGTAGATGCAATTTTTAAGAAACCATTGTTGCTTTTTAAGAAAACCCACCCTATTAACGCTAACAAAACCAATGTTACTACTATTGTAGCAATAGTTGGCAATATTTGACTTGGTGTAGACTCTACATCTATTGCTTGAGCAGCAACAGCAGCTCCAGCCTTCTTAACATCACCAACAGAAGTATAAGCTATAATACTTTCTATTTGAGTATCTGTTAAAAACTCAAAAGTACTCATGGCTACTCCACCGAACTCATCGTAAATTGCTTTTGCATCAGCATCTCCAGAAGCTCTTAATTTGTTATTGTTTTTGATCCATGCTTTTAACCAATCCATTTCTCGGCGTTCTGCTACATTTGATAATGCGGGACCAGTAGATTTTTTGTCTAACTTGTGACAAGAGGCACAATGCATGTTAAACAATGCTTTTCCGGCTTTTACTTGCTCGTCTGACGGCTTATCTTGTGCAGATAAACTTAAAGAAAAAGAGAAGAAAAGCGCTAAACTTAACTTTAAAACACTAGATAATTTTCTGTGTAATTTCACAATTTTCATACAGTTGTATAATAAGTTTTAAATATATTCTAACATGGAATTTATAAGACATGATAAATACCCATTAAATTTCACGTTAGGCAAAAGTAATATTATGCTTCCAATTGGAGAACAGATATACCGTCTAAAAGTTAATTTATAGATATTCTAAATAAGGTTTTTTTAGGATTAGTTTTATTATATTTGTTAGAAACAAAAACAAGTTATTCATGCATAATAAATTAATTATTATTGTTACCTTAGCGATAAGCATGTGTTCAATAACATCTATATATTCTCAAGAAGAAAAATCTTCTTTAGACTCTTTTATAACTAAAAAGCGTAACTATAACAAAACCAGTAAAGTTGGTTTTAGCGTGTTGCTTTATAACGGGAATGAAGAGCAGGCTTTAGACCTTTATAATAGTTTTAAGGAGGAGTATAAAGACATAAAAATAAAGTTAACGTATGTAAGTCCAGATTGGAAAGTTATGACAAAAGCATACAGCACAAAGATTGAAGCTGAACGCATTTATTTAATTATTAAAGAAAAACATCCAAACGCGAAAATTTTATAAAATTGATCGATAAGCAAAACATAGACCTCTATCAAGAAGTATTCAATACTATTAAAGATTATAATAAAGGGATTGTAAATACTCATATTCAAAAGCTTGAAGAGTTAGATAATTTTTTATTACCTAGTCAATCTTTTTTCATTCTTACCAATACAATTAACAATACTTATGAGTTTATTAGCAAAAACTTTGAAAAAACGCTTGGTTTAAGTATTGACAAAATGATGGAAGAAGGTGTTTCATATTGGTTTGACCATCATCATCCTAAAGATTTAGAAATTTGGTTAAACATTTTAAATGAGTTGATGTCATTTACCATGTCTGAAGTTCCTATAGAAGATAGAAAGAAACTTTCATACACTTGGAATTTAAGAATTAAAAACTCTAAAGGAGTATATGTAAATTTACACAAACACCAAACACCTATCGCTTTTGATCAATCAGGAAAGCCTATTGTGGGAATTAGTCATAACACAATTACATCAGAAAATGTAGAACTTCCTATGATTGCTTCTATAAAAAAGCTAAATGATAATAATGAGTACGAAACTATATTTTACAAAAACTATAGTCAAAACTTATTAACTGATGGTTTATCTAACAGAGAAAAAGATGTATTACGTTTGTTGGCACTAAATTATACCAGTAAAGAAATTGCTGATAAACTATGCATTAGTTCACACACAGTTGATGGACATAGAAGAAATATAATAAAAAAAACAGGTTTAAGTTCAACAGGAGAAATTATTCAATATTGTAAAAATCAACAGTTATTCTAAATTTTACTAATAATTACCACAAAAAAAGAGGTGCTTTTTTAAAGCACCTCTTTTTTTGTGGTAGAAACACTCAATTTGAGTGTTTCATAAAACTATATACTATCTTATATTTGTAGTAGAAAAAGTTGTTGGTTAACAAATGTGTTAATTTTCATGAAAAAGAAAAAATAAAGGTATTATTCGGATTTATTTTGTGTAATGCCTTTTTTTTAATCAATTTGTAAAAGTGTTTAAAAAACACTCAAATTGAGTATTTTTTTAGACAATTTTGATTATTAACTTTAGAATATCAAAGTTATTAAATCATAAATAAGAAATATATAATTTGAAGTTTTTATCGTTGAAAAAGGAAATAGTTGTTTAAGAAAAAAGACGTTACTTGCTATGGTAACGTCTTTTTTAATTATTTAGTATACTGATAATTACCTTATTAATTTTTTATATTTAATTCTCTTAGGCATATTATCTCCTCCTAATCTTTTAATTTTATTTTCTTCATATTCTGAGAACGAACCTTCAAAGAAATATACTTGACTATCTCCTTCAAAAGCAAGAATATGAGTACATACTCTATCTAAAAACCATCTATCGTGAGAAATCACCACAGCACATCCTGCAAAATTATCTAAACCTTCTTCTAAAGCTCTTAAAGTATTTACATCTAAATCGTTTGTTGGTTCATCTAATAAAAGTACGTTTCCTTCTTCTCTTAAAGTCATAGCTAAATGTAAACGGTTACGTTCCCCTCCAGACAATGTAGAAACTTTTTTATTTTGTTCTGATCCAGAAAAGTTAAATCTAGATAAATATGCTCTAGAATTTACCATTTTACCTCCCATCATGATTAATTCTTGACCTTCTGAAAAGTTTTCCCAAATTGATTTTTCAGGATCTATATTAGCATGGTTTTGATCTACGTAAGCTATTTTAGCTGTATCCCCTACTATAAACTCACCGTTATCAGGAGTCTGCTCTCCCATTATCATTCTAAAAATAGTTGATTTACCTGCTCCGTTAGGCCCAATAATTCCTACAATTCCATTTTGAGGTAAGTTAAATTCAAGGTTATCATATAATAATTTATCTCCAAAAGCCTTTGCTACATTTTTAGACTCTATTACATTGGTTCCCAAACGAGGCCCATTAGGGATATATATTTCTAATTTTTCCTCTACTTGTTTTTGATCTTGGTTCATCAACTTATCGTAGTTCTTTAAACGAGCTTTAGATTTTGCTTGCCTACCTTTGGCTCCTTGACGAACCCATTCCAACTCTCGCTCTAATGTTTTTTGACGTTTAGAAGCTGTTTTTTCTTCTCTAGCCAAACGTTGCCCTTTTTGGTCTAACCATGAAGAATAATTTCCTTTCCAAGGAATTCCTTCTCCTCTATCTAATTCTAAAATCCAACCCGCAACATTGTCTAAGAAATATCTATCGTGCGTAATGGCAATTACAGTTCCTTTATATTGTGCTAAGTGATGTTCTAACCAGTGTACAGATTCTGCATCTAAGTGGTTGGTAGGCTCATCTAACAACAATACATCTGGCTCTTGTAACAACAACCTACACAAAGCTACACGTCTACGCTCACCTCCTGATAAGTTTTTAATAGGTGTATCTCCTTCTGGAGTACGTAAAGCATCCATGGCAATTTCCAACTTGGTGTCTAATTCCCATGCGTTAGATGCATCTATTTGATCTTGTAATTCTGCTTGGCGAGCCATTAACTGATCCATTTTATCTGCATCAGAATATACTTCTTCTAACCCAAACATGTCGTTAATTTTATTGTATTCTTCTAGAATAGCCACTGTTTCTGCTGCTCCTTCTTTTACAATATCCATCACCGTTTTATCATCATCTAACTGAGGCTCTTGCTCTAAATATCCTACTGAATATCCAGGTAAAAAAGTAATATCTCCTTGATAATTCTTTTCTGTTCCTGCAATAATTTTCATCAAGGTAGATTTACCAGAACCGTTTAATCCTAAAATCCCGATTTTAGCTCCGTAAAAAAAACTTAAATGAATATTCTTTAATACTTGTTTTCCTGTTGATTGGTAGGTTTTACTCAATCCTGACATGGAAAAAATTACTTTTTTATCGTCTGACATATTTCTAAAATTTTGATAGGCTCAAAAATACTTCTTTTTTAACAAAGGATTACATATAAAATTAGTTGTTCCGAAATCATCTTATTAACAAAAAAAACCTGTAAAGCAAACTTTACAGGTTTTCATATTTAAAATGAATAGAGATTTTTTTAGAACTTAGTTTCTAATTTAATGTAATCTCTAAACTCTTTTTGTTTGTCAACATTTTTAAAAGCACCTCCAAACTCAGCTGTTACTGTTGAGCTTTCAATATCTTTTACACCTCTAGAATTTACGCACAAGTGTTTGGCATCTATAATACAAGCAACATCTTCAGTTCCTAAAGCCTCTTGCAAAGCTTTTACAACCTGACGGGTTAATCGCTCTTGTACTTGAGGTCTTTTTGCAAAATGATCTACAATACGATTCATTTTAGACAATCCTACCACAGTACCTTTAGAAATGTAAGCCACATGTGCTCTACCAATAATAGGCAATAAATGATGTTCACAAGTAGAGTACACCACTATGTTTTTTTCCACCAACATTTCACCGTACTGGTAACTGTTATTAAAGGTAGATAGTTTAGGCTTGGTTTCTGGGTTTAAACCACCAAATAATTCTTTAACATAGGCTTTTGCCACACGTCTTGGGGTTCCTTGCAAGCTATCATCTGTTAAGTCTAACCCTAACGTTTCCATGATTTCTTTAACGTTTTTTTGAATTTTCTCAATCTTTTCAGCATCAGACAATTCAAAAGCATCTGCTCGCATTGGAGTTTTAGTCACATCACCAATGTGGTTATCTCCTATATCATCAATCTCTTCGTAGTTCATTATGTCAATTTCTTGGGACATATTTATAAAATTATAGGGTGCAAATTTACGAATTAATTACGACTTGTAGCAATTCATTTAATTTATACACCAATTGTTCACCTGTACTCATATTTTTTAAGGTATAAGTACCCTCTTCTATTTCTTTTGATCCTACCAATACTACATATGGAATACTCCTTTTATTGGCATACATCATCTGCTTTTTCATTTTTGCATCACTTGGATACAATTCTGATTTAATTCCTTCTGCCCTTAGCTTGGCAATTGCTTTGGTCGCATAAAGTGCTTCTTCATTACCAAAGTTGATAAATAAAATATCTGGTCTTGGCTGAGCTACTTCTTTAAATAACCCTAACTCCTCTAAAACCAAATAAATTCTATCCAATCCAAAGGAAATTCCAACACCACTCATATCTTTTAAACCAAAGATTCCTGTTAAGTCATCGTAACGACCTCCACCACCAATAGATCCCATTTTTACACCTTCTGGAGCAGCTACTTCAAAAATAGCTCCTGTGTAATAATTTAATCCACGAGCCAAAGTTACATCTAAAGTTAGGTTTGCTGATTGTAATCCTATCGTTTCTATGGTATCTATAATGAATCTTAATTCCTGTACACCTTTGGTTCCTTCTACAGAACTTGCCAACATAGTTGCTAATTGGTTTAGCTTTTCTTGATTGGTTCCTGTAAAACTAAACAAAGGAGCTACTTTTTCTATGGCTTGTTCAGAAATTCCTTTTTCAAGCATTTCTTTGGTTACACCTTCTTTTCCAATTTTATCAAGTTTATCTAAGGCAACAGTAAAATCAATTAACTTATCACTAGCATCAATAATTTCTGCAATTCCTGATAAAACTTTTCGGTTGTTCATTTTAATAGTCACTCCATTTAAACCTAGTTTGGTAAAAACAGTGTCATATAATTGAACAAAATCTACCTCTTGCCATAAAGAATCACTTCCTACCACATCGGCATCACATTGATAAAACTCTCTAAAACGTCCTTTTTGAGGGCGATCGGCTCTCCAAACTGGCTGAATTTGAAATCTTTTAAATGGAAACTCAATTTCATTTTGATGTTGTACCACATAACGTGCAAAAGGCACCGTTAAGTCGTAACGCAAAGCTTTTTCACTTATGGCACTTATTAATTTTTGACTCTCTTTATTGGCTAATAAAGTAGCATCCGCTTTCTTTAAATAATCTCCAGAGTTTAATATCTTAAAAATCAATCGATCTCCTTCCTCGCCATACTTCCCCATTAAGGTTTCTGAGTTTTCAAAAGAAGGGGTTTCTATAGATTGAAATCCAAAAGTTTGGAAAACAGACTTAATGGTAGTAAAAATATAATCTCTTTTTGCTACTTCAACAGGAGAAAAATCTCTAGTTCCTTTAGGAATACTTGGTTTTTGTGCCATACAAATGCCTTGTTTTTTTGAAAGCACAAATATAATTAAGTTAACGGTTAATTGTTAGTGGTTAAGGATTAAAGTTTTTAGATACTTATAACACTGTGTTTTTTAAAACAAAAAGCAGCTTTGAAAATTCAAAGCTGCTTTTGTTTTTATTTGTTGTTCTTTTTTAAGATCCACACATTTCACAATCGTCCGGATTCTCTCTAGATTGTATAACCATTGCCTTAAATTCTTCTGGAGACATTGGCTTGTCTTCTTCTTTCTTTTTATCGTTATTTAAGGTAAACTTAATAGCGTTTACTGCAGATTTTGTTCTTAGATAATACATTCCTGTTTTTAATCCTGATTTCCACGCATAAAAGTGCATTGAGGTTAATTTAGAGTAATTAGCATCTTCCATAAACAAGTTTAAAGACTGAGATTGGTCGATAAAATATCCTCTTTGACGAGACATATCAATAATATCTTTCATACTCAATTCCCAAACTGTCTTATATAAATCTTTTAAGTCTTGAGGAATTCCCTCTATATGCTGAATAGAACCATTGGCTCTCATCAACTCCTCTTTTAAAGCATTGTTCCACAAACCTAACTCAACTAAATCTTCTAATAAGTGTTTATTAACAACAATAAACTCACCAGACAACACTCTACGAGTATAAATATTTGATGTATAAGGCTCAAAAGCTTCGTTATTCCCTAAAATTTGAGAAGTTGATGCTGTTGGCATTGGTGCAACCAATAAAGAGTTACGAACACCGTTCTTTTTAACTTTCTCTCTTAACTCAGCCCAATTCCAACGACCACTTAAATCTTCATCATTTACTCCCCACATGTTAAATTGAAATTCCCCTTGTGACATTGGAGATCCTTCAAAAGTAGAATATGCTCCTTTTTTTGTTGCAATTTCCATAGACGACTCTACAGCTGCAAAATATAAGGTTTCAAAAATATCTTTGTTTAATTGTTTTGCTTCATCAGAAGTAAACGGCATTCTTAGCATGATAAAAGCATCAGCTAACCCTTGAATACCCAATCCTACTGGACGGTGTCTCATGTTAGAGTTCTCTGCTTCTTTTACAGGGTAGTAGTTTCTATCAATAACCGTATCTAAATTACGGGTTACTTTTTTTACTACTTTATATAAATTTTGGTGATTAAAGAATTTTTCTCCTTTATCGTTAGTTTCTACAAACATTGGAATAGCAATAGAAGCTAAGTTACATACTGCAACTTCATCTTTTGCTGTATATTCCATAATCTCTGTACACAGGTTAGAAGAACGAATAACTCCTAAATTCTTTTGATTAGATTTACGGTTAGCAGCATCTTTATACAACATATATGGGTTTCCAGTCTCAATTTGAGATTCTAAAACTTTTTCCCACAATTCACGAGCTTTAATGGTTTTACGACCTTTTCCTTCAGCTTCGTATTTAGTGTATAATGCTTCGAACTCTTCTCCGTAAGTATCGTATAAACCTGGACATTCATTAGGACACATCAATGTCCATTCTCCGTTTTCTTCAACACGCTTCATGAATAAATCAGAAATCCACAAGGCTAAGAATAAATCTCTTGCACGTTTTTCTTCGGCTCCAGTATTTTTTCTTAAATCTAAGAATTCAAAAATATCAGCATGCCAAGGCTCAATATAAATTGCGAAAGAACCTTTACGTTTTCCCCCTCCTTGATCTACGTAACGAGCGGTATCATTATAAACTTTTAACATTGGAATAATTCCGTTAGAAGTTCCGTTGGTTCCACGAATATAAGAACCTGTAGCTCTAATGTTGTGAATAGACAAACCAATACCCCCTGCAGATTGAGATATTTTTGCTGTTTGTTTTAAGGTATCATAAATACCATCAATACTATCATCTTGCATTTGTAATAAAAAACAAGAAGACATTTGTGGTTTTGGGGTACCAGAGTTAAACAAAGTTGGTGTAGCGTGTGTAAAAAACTTTTTACTCATTAAGTTATAAGTTTCTATAGCTTCTTCAATATCATTTAAGTGAATACCAATAGAAACACGCATTAACATTTGCTGAGGACGTTCTGCTATTTGTCCGTTAATTTTTAAAAGATAAGAACGTTCTAATGTTTTAAACCCAAAATAATCGTAATTAAAATCTCTATCATATACAATTGAAGAATCTAACAAGGCTGAATTTTCTTGAATTACTTTATATACTTCATCAGATAATAAAGGAGAGGCCAAACCTGTACGTGGGTTTACATACTCATACAATTCTTTCATGGTTGCAGAGAAAGATTTTTCTGTGTTCTTATGTAAGTTAGACACCGAAATTCTAGCCGCTAATTTTGCATAGTCAGGGTGAGCGGTGGTTAATGTTGCTGCAATTTCTGCTGCCAAATTATCTAATTCAGATGTAGTTACTCCATCATACAACCCTTCAATAACACGCATGGCTACTTTTACCGGATCTACCAACGGATTTAATCCGTAACAAATTTTTCTAATTCTAGCTGTGATTTTATCAAACATCACAGACTCTTTGTGCCCATCTCTTTTAATTACGTACATAGTCCTTATATCTTTTTATTTAGTTAGTTTATAGAGAATATTATCCTAACAACGCTCTTACAAGCATTGCAACATATTAATAAATTTTACTCTTAATCTTTAAAAATCAGCATCAAAGCTAATTTCCCCTGTTCCTCCAGATTTTACTCCAGCTTTTTGGTATTCAGAAACTCTTTTTTCAAAGAAGTTTGTTTTTCCTTCTAATGATATCATATCCATAAAGTCGAAAGGGTTGCTAGAATTGTACACTCTTTCGCATCCAAATTCAACTAAAAGTCTATCTGTTACAAATTCTAAGTACTGACTCATTAACTTAGCATTCATTCCAATTAAACTTACAGGTAAAGATTCTGTAATAAATACTTTTTCAATATCTAAAGCATCAACAATAATTTCTTTAATACGCTCTTTAGGTACTTTGTTTACAATATGATTGTTGTGTAAGTGTACGGCAAAATCACAATGCAAACCTTCATCACGAGAAATTAACTCATTAGAAAAAGTTAATCCTGGTAACAGCCCACGTTTTTTCATCCAAAAAATTGCACAAAAACTACCTGAGAAGAAAATTCCTTCAACTGCTGCAAAAGCAATTAAACGTTCTGCAAAAGATTCTGACTCTATCCATTTTAAAGCCCAGTCTGCTTTTAACTTAATTGCAGGAAAGTATTCAATGGCTTTAAAAAGTTTGTTTTTTTCATCTTCGTTTTTCACATAAGTATCAATCAACAAAGAATACACTTCTGAGTGAATGTTTTCCATCATGATTTGAAATCCATAGAAAAATTTTGCCTCAGCATATTGAACTTCACTTACAAAATTTTCTGCCAAATTTTCATTTACAATTCCATCAGAAGCTGCAAAAAATGCTAAAATATGTTTGATGAAATATCGCTCATCATCATTCAATTTATTTTCCCAATCTACAACATCTTGGTGCAAATCAATTTCTTCGGCTGTCCAAATACTTGCTTCTTGTTTTTTATACCACTCCCAAATATCTTGGTGTTGTATAGGAAAAATTACAAATCTATTTGGATCATCTTGTAAAATTGGTTCTATTTGAGACATTGTTATCTTGTTATGAATTGGTTAGCACTTGTTTTTCACTTTAACAAAGATTGTAAAAAATAGTCTTAAAAGAAAGATATACTTTTCCACAAAGATTTAAAGTTCTTAACAAATTGATGTTTTTACCTTTTTAAGTTTCTAAAAAAACAGCTTAATATTTTACAAGCAATACTACTTGTTTTTGACCTTTATTTTTGGTGAATTTTTAAAATACTACAGTTTATAAATGTTAAAAACTATTTTAATTTTCTTTCAATCTCAACAATATCAGTATTTAGAGATATTCTAAACATTGTGAATATCTAAACACACCTCTCTTACTGTCCTCTTTATTTATTCCATAATTTTATATGATACTAAAAAACCTACACTTCCCATGATATCAAAAGTCATTAAACGAGATTATACCACCACCGATTTTAAAATCTCTAAAATTAGCAACGCTATTTATGCGGCTATGAAGTCTGTAAATAAAGGTTCTATTAAAGAAGCCAATGCCATTGCTATTAAAGTTTTAGAAAAACTAAGTTTTCGTTCGCAAGAAACCAAGTACTACACCCCTACTGTAGAAGAAATTCAAGATATGGTAGAGGCGGAATTAATGCACAGTGAGTTTTTAGAAGCTGCTAAGTCTTATATATTATATAGAAACGAACAGAAAAGAAGACGTAAGAAAAACATTTTTGAAAAAAGAGTAAACCTTAAACCTTATGAATACCCTGAATTAAATGAGTATGTAGATGCCATTAGACATTCATACTGGATTCATACAGAGTTTAACTTTACCAGCGATATTCAAGATTTTAAATCTAGATTAACCCCTACAGAAAAAAGCGCTATTAAAAACACCATGTTGGCTATTTCTCAAATAGAAGTTGCTGTTAAAAACTTTTGGGGTGATTTACATCATAAAATACCTAAACCAGAAATTGGTGCAGTTGGGGCTACATTTGCAGAAAGTGAAGTTAGACACCACGATGCCTATTCTCATTTATTAGAAATTTTAGGATTAAACGAAGAGTTTAACAACCTAAAAAAGAACCCTAGCATAATGAAAAGGGTTCATTATTTAGAAAAATCTTTAACCAACTCTAAAAGCAATAACAACAAAGAATATACAGAAGCTATTTTATTATTCTCTTTATTTATAGAACATGTTTCTTTATTCTCTCAGTTCTTAATTATCATGGCTTTTAACAAGCACAAAAACATGCTAAAAGGAATTTCTAACGCAGTAGAAGCTACTTCTAAAGAAGAACAAATTCACGGAGATTTTGGAATTGATTTACTTAAAATTATTAAAGAAGAAAATCCTGATTGGTTTACAGAAGACTTTAAACAAATGATCCAATTAATTTGTGCAGAAGCCTACCAAGCTGAAACAGGTGTTGTAAACTGGATTTTTGAAAACGGAGAATTAGACTTTTTACCTGTAGATGTTATTAATGAATTTATTAAAAATCGTTTTAATAAATCTTTAGAAAGTATTGGAATTAGCTCCATATTTAAAGTTGATGAAACCTTATTAGCACAAACAGAATGGTTTGATGATGAAATTATTGGAACCAAACATGGTGATTTCTTTGTAAAAAGATCTATTAATTACAGTAAAAGAACACGCAGTATTACCAAAGACGATTTATTTTAAGCCCCTCAAAAAAACTCACATACCATGATAGAAAATACAATAAATACAGAAACAGGATTTGATTGGCTTACAGAGCACAGTAGAAATTTTTTAGGTGCAGGATATCTTTTAGAAGGTGTTAGCCCAGAAGAACGTATTAGAGAAATTGCAGATCATGCCGAAAAAATATTAAAGATAGATGGATTCGCAGACAAGTTTTACTACTATATGTCGCAAGGTTTTTACTCTTTGGCTTCTCCTGTTTGGTCTAACTTTGGAAAAAAAAGAGGACTACCAATTAGTTGTTTTGGTTCTCATGTTGCCGATGATATAGGAGATATTTTATACGCTCAATCAGAAGCAGGAATGATGTCTAAATTAGGTGGAGGAACATCTGGTTACTTTGGTAAATTAAGACCTCGTGGTGCAGACATTAGCAATAACGGAAAATCTTCTGGAGCTGTTCATATGATGCAACTTTTTGAAACCATGGTAGATGTAGTAAGTCAAGGATCTGTAAGAAGAGGTCGTTTTGCTCCATATTTAGACATTGAGCATGCAGACATTATGGAGTTTTTAGAAATTGGTACAGAAGGAAACCCTATTCAAGAACTAACACATGGTGTTTGTGTTGGTAATGATTGGATGCAAGAAATGATTGACGGTGATGAAGAAAAAAGAACCATTTGGGCAAAAGTATTACAAAGAAGATGCGAAATAGGATATCCTTATGTTTTCTTTAAAGACAATGCCAACAATAATACTGTTGATGTTTACAAAGACAAAGGACATACCATATATGGAAGTAACCTTTGTTCTGAAATTATGCTACCTACCAATGATGATTGGTCTTTTGTTTGTGTGCTTTCTTCTGTAAATATTTTACACTATGACAAATGGAAAGATACAGATGCTGTGGAAACCATGGTATACTTTTTAGATGCAGTCTTAGAAGAGTTTATTTCTAAATTAGAAGACTACAGAGATTCTGAAAACAAAGATGACCGATTAATTTTCCATTTTATGGAAAAAGCTTACAACTTTTCTAAAGAAAATAGAGCTTTAGGATTAGGGGTTTTAGGATGGCACTCTTATTTACAATCAAAACGTTTGGCTTTTGATTCTCAAGAAGCATTTAACTACAATTCTGAAATCTTTAAGTTAATTAAAGAAAAATCATACAAAGCTTCCGAAGAATTAGCAAAATTATATGGAGAACCTAAAGTATTAAAAGGATATGGTCGTAGAAACACAACTTTAAATGCCATTGCTCCTACCACTTCATCTGCTTTTATTTTAGGACAAGTATCTCAAGGAATTGAACCTATTTGGTCTAACTGTTATGTTAAAGATATTGCAAAAGTAAAAACCACTATTAAAAACAAATACCTAGAAGATCTTTTAGAAGAAAAAGGTGAAAACACCAAAGAGGTTTGGAAAAGCATTAGAGATAGAGATGGATCTGTACAACATTTAGATTTTTTAACAACCGAAGAAAAAGAAGTTTTTAAAACCTATGCTGAGTTAGATCAACTTTCTATTATTTATCAGGCAGCTAATAGACAAAATCATATAGACCAAGGGCAGTCTATCAACATTATGGTACATCCAGAAATGCCTGTAAAAGATTTAAATAAAATTCACACAACTGCATGGCAGTTGGGAGTTAAGTCTTTATACTATCAGCATAGTATGAATGCTGCACAGAAGTTTAAACAGAAAAAAGAATGTACTAGTTGCGAAGGATAGTAACTACAATTTTTTAAACATAAAAAAGGCTCAAAATTAATTTTGAGCCTTTTTTATGATAATATTATTTATTCTTTTGTTTTTTCCATTCCTCTGCCACTTTTTCTAATTCCATATACCAATTTTCTCCAAACTTTAAAATTAAAGCATTTTTTAAAAACTTATATACGGGTACCTGTAACTCTTTACCTAAAGAACAAGCATCATCACAAATTTCCCAATGATGATAATTTACAGCAGAAAACTCTTCATAATCTTGAACCCTAACAGGGTATAAATGGCAAGATATTGGTTTTTTCCAATCAACCAATCCTTTATTGTAAGCCTGTTCTATTCCACAAGACGTTACTCCCTTATCATCAAAAGTTACAAAAGCACACTCTTTATTATTTACCAAAGTGGTTTCATGCTCTCCAAACTTAGAAGTTGTATATGTTCCTTGTTCCTCAATGGCAGCTACACCTTCGGGTCTCAACATATGTTTTATCTTAGGATAAACTTCGTTTAACTTTTTAATTTCTTCATCCAATACAGGAGCACCTGCTTCACCTGCAACACAACACTCACCTTTGCAAGCTGATATATTACACACAAAATCATTTTCAATGATTTCTTCTGACACTAATGTTTTTCCTATTTGAAACATACACTACATTATATAAAAAAAGAGCCTATTAAAATAGACTCTTTTATATTATTTAAAAATAAAAATTACTTTTTATTTACCTCTTTAATATACTTTTCTAAAGCCATAGTCATTGATGGGTTTTCAGGAGATGGTGCTGCAATATCTACCTTTAAACCAGCTTCTGTTGCCGCCTTTACTGTTGAATTTCCATACACAGCAATTCTGGTATCATTTTGTTTAAACTCTGGAAAGTTTTTAAACAATGATTGTATTCCAGAAGGGCTAAAGAACACCAACACATCATACGTTACTTTTTCCAAATCAGACAAATCACTTGTTACAGTTCTGTATAAATCTGCTCTTGTCCAATCTACTCCCATTGCATTTAAAGATTCTGGAATTAAATCTTTTAATTTATCAGATGATGGTAATAAAAATCTTTCTGTTTTATGCTTTTTAATTACTTCACATAATTCAGGAAAAGTTCTTTTACCCACGTAAATTTTACGTTTTCTGTAAACAACATATTTTTGCAAATAATAAGCAACCGCCTCTGACTGACAAAAATATTTTAATTCATTAGGTACTTTAAAACGCATTTCTTCAGCAATTCTAAAAAAATGATCAACAGCATTTCTACTTGTTAAAATAATTGCTGAATATTTTCCTAAATCTATTTTTTGATTACGAACTTCTCTTACAGTCAATCCTTCAACATGAATAAAAGATCTAAAATCTATTTTTACTTTTTGTTTTTCTGATAAAATCGAGAAAGGGGATTGTTGATCGGTTTTAGGCTCCGGCTGAGATACTAATATGGTTTTTACTTTCATCTTTTTCTTACTCTGTATAGCTCTTGAATAAATAAATAAACGGTACTATTTCTAGCGTGCAAAGATACAAAATAATAAACAAAATCTTACCAGATAGTAAATTTTTATTATTTGAAATCAGAACAATGAGCCTATAAGAATACATTATTAACGCTATAATTAGTGTACTTTTTCTCATCCACTCATAATAATTTAAATGTAAAAAAACGTAACACAAAACAAAAAAAACAACTAACAACACAACCACTAAGTAACTGGTTTCCAGCACTAACATTTGTTTGAAATATGCTTTTTTATTAGAAGCATTATACAAAAACTCTGATACTAAATACTTTACAAAAAAATAAGCCGCACTTATCAACAAAGAGTTCCTAAATGCTTCTAAAAAATTTTGATATATAAACTCTCTTTTATACATTAAAAACATCAAAAAAAAGGAAAAAACAATAGAGATATATAAAAACATCAATACTTGATATAGTGTTATTTTACTGATAGAATCATATGGATATTTATAAAAATAGTTATTAGAAAACAAACTCCTAAAAAGGTATTTTGTCCTAGTTAAATCTACCATACACATAAAAAAAACTAAAACTAATGGTAATAATAGTATCAAACTAACTTTGTTGTAATATGAATAATCAATAAGTTCTACAAGCATGAATTTTACTAAAAATATGGAATGAATGTTGCTACAAAATTAGGAATAAAAAAACGTAAATTTGGCAAAACAAATTTTAAGCATGAATCAGGCATTAATTATCATTCCTACTCTTAATGAAGTTGAAAACATCAACGCAATCATCAAAGCAGTATTTGACATCAATCCTGAATATCATATTTTAGTTGTGGACGACAATTCTACCGATGGAACCATTGACATCATTAAAAACTTACAAAAAAAACATGCTAATTTACATTTAGAAATCAGAATCAACAGTCGTGGATTAGGAAAAGCCTACATACATGGTTTTAAGTGGGCTATTGCTAGAACATATGATTATATTTTAGAAATGGATGCCGATTTTTCTCACAATCCAAAAGACATTCCTAGATTAATAAGTGCTTGTGAACAAGATGGAAATGATTTGGCGATTGGCTCTAGATATATTAATTATAAAATAAATGTCATCAATTGGGATTTTAAAAGATTGATATTGTCGTATTTTGCATCTAAATATGTAAGAATTGTTACAGGTATTCCTGTGTTTGATACCACTGCTGGTTTTATTTGTTACCGTAGACAAGTTTTAGAAAAAATAGATTTTAGTAAAATTAGGTTTACAGGCTATGCTTTTCAAATTGAAATGAAATACAAAGCATGGTTACACAAGTTTAAAATAAAAGAAGTTTCTATTATTTTTACCGATAGAACAAAAGGAACTTCAAAACTAGACGGATCTATTATTAATGAAGCTATTTTTGGGGTGATAAGAATGAAATTTAAAGGATTGACAAAAAAATAAATTATGGGTTGTACAGTAATTAAGGGTGCAAAAATTATTAATGAAGGAAAAATATTTAAACGTGATGTATTGATTGAAAATGACATCATTAAAACCATTGCTAAAGATATTAAAGTGCCTAAAAGTGCTTTGGTTATTAAAGCCAAAGGAAAATATTTACTGCCTGGTGCTATAGATGATCAAGTGCATTTTAGAGAACCAGGATTGACTCATAAAGCAAATATTGCTACGGAAAGTAAAGCGGCAATAGCAGGAGGAATTACCACTTTTATAGAAATGCCAAACACGGTTCCACAAGCAACTACACAAGAATTGTTAGAAGATAAATTTAAAATAGCTTCGGAAACATCATATGCCAACTATTCTTTTATGTTTGGTGGTACTAATGATAATTTAGAAGAATTGTTAAAAACAGACCCTAAAAAAGTAGCGGGAATTAAATTATTTTTAGGTTCTTCTACAGGGAACATGTTGGTTGACAACCCTGAGGTTTTAGAAAAAATATTTTCTTCTACCAAAATGGTTATTTCTGTTCATTGCGAAGATGAGCAAACCATTAAAACAAACATGCAAAAAGCTTTAGAAGAGTACGGAGAAAACATTCCTATTGCACAACACCCCATTATTAGAAGTGCAGAGGCTTGTTACTTGTCATCATCAAAAGCAATTGAATTGGCTAAAAAAACGGGGGCAAGATTGCATATTTTCCATCTATCAACTGCTATTGAGACCGATTTGTTTAGAAACGATATTCCTTTAAAAGAAAAGAAAATTACATCTGAAGTTTGCGTACACCATCTAAGTTTTAATAGTGATGATTATGCTAAAAAAGGAACCTTAATAAAATGGAATCCTGCTGTAAAAACCAAAAACGATCAAGGAGCTTTATGGAAAGCTTTGTTAGATGATAGAATTGATGTAATTGCTACAGACCATGCTCCACATACTTTAGAAGAAAAACAAAACACCTATACCAACGCTCCAAGTGGAGGTCCATTAGTACAACATGCCTTACCTACCATGTTAAATTTTGTTGATGAAGGTAAAATTACCCTAGAAAAAGTGGTAGAAAAAATGTGTCATAACCCTGCAATACTTTTTGAAATTGACAAAAGAGGGTTTGTCAAAGAAGGATATTATGCCGATTTGGTTTTAGTTGACCCAGAAAAAAAATGGACTGTAAATAAAGACAATATTTTATACAAATGTGGTTGGAGTCCTTTTGAAGGTAAAAAGTTTAACAACACCATTACACATACTTTTGTAAACGGAAACCTTATGTATGATAACGGCGTTTTTAATGACGATATCAAAGGAAAAAGAATTACATTCAACAGATAATGATCAAGTTTACTTTTTACATACTAACTCTTAGTTTTTTGGTTGCCTGCAACAGCAATACAATTTTAAAAAAGCCCGATAATTTAATACCTAAAGATAAAATGGTAGAAATTATAGCTGAAAGTTATATTGCAAGAAGTGCTCAAAATGTTAAAAACACAAACAACCAAAGAGGTCTTAATTACCTTGGACTTATATATAAAGAGCAAGGAACAGATTCAACAACCTTTAATGAAAGTTTAAAATACTACACTTCTGACATTAGTCAAAATGAAGAAATTTTAAAATTGGTTCAAAAAACTATTGAAGACAAGCTTAATGTGTTAAAAACAAAAAGAGATACTATTTTTAAATATAAAATTGATTCACTAGAAATAGCTCAAGAGAAAATAATCAATAAAAAGATTGAGCTATTAAAAGAAGCTCAAGAAAAAATGTTAGATAAAAAAATAGACTCTACAAAAAACTCGCAAACTGATATTTTTAGCAAACAAATTTCACAACTAGAGAAAAAGCTAAAAGATACTTTAAAACTAAAATCTAAAATATCTAAAAAGCAATTTAAAGATTCCATTTATAACAAAATAGCTGATGTCAATCTAATAAAAACAGACTCAATTAACAAAGGAATAGAAACTGTAAAAGAAACACATCAAAAACTAGTTGATAAAAAAATAGAAGAAATTAAAAAGAAACAGAACAATTTTACTTTAAAAAAGACAAAAGAGTTCGAAAGAAAAAAATACCAATAAAAAACAAAAACCACTTTAATTTAATTATAAAGTGGTTTTTACTTTTAAAGCATATACCCCAATCATCATCCAAGAAATTAGCAACATTAAACCTCCTAAGGGCGTTACAAACCAAATATATGTTGAGGGCACTATTCCAAGAGTTAACAAATATATAGAACCTGAAAAACACAAAACTCCAGCCATTAAAAAGTTTGCTATCCTTTTCTTTTGCACATCTGTTAATATTGGAATTAACATTACTATTAACAATAATAAACTATGAAACATTTGGTATTTTACTCCTGTTTCAAAACTATTTAATTGAATTTCTGTTAACATATCTTTTAAAGCATGTGCCCCAAAAGCTCCTAACATTACAGCCAATGCACCGCTAAAACCTGCTACAGCAATATATTTATTCATAGGTTTACATTTTTAAATAAAAAGGTTGAGTTAAATTTATATAATCTTGCGTATAGATATGCCTATCTATTTCTATTACTAATTCATTTTCTATAGTTTTTTTTAATTCTTTTGTAAAACAAAGTAAACTTCTTTTTACAGGCAAATGAGCCCTACCTCTTACCCTTGTTATTTTACAAACAAACAATCCTTGTTCTTTTGCCAAATGGATAAAATTACTTTCTTCTGCAAACGGAATAATAAAAGTACAAATCCCTTGTTCACTAAGTAATACTGATGTACACAATAATAAATCTTGAAAAGACAAATTATCAACATGTCTAGCCAAAGCCCTTTCCGTATTATCGTTTTTAAAAGTATCTGTAAAATAAGGTGGATTAGATACAATTAAATCGTATTGAATATTGCTTTTAAAACCCTGTAAACTATTATTAAAAACCGTTAATCTATCTGCCCATGGAGAGTCTTCAAAATTAAATTTAGCTTCGGTAAAAGCGTTTTCTTCAATTTCTATGGCGGTGATCTTTGCTATGGGATTTCTTTGAGCCAGCATTAATGCAATTAATCCTGTTCCAGCACCTATATCAAGAATTGTTTTTGCTCTTTTTACTGGAGTCCACGCTCCTAATAAAACTCCATCAGTCCCCACTTTCATGGCTGACTTTTCTTGAGAAATAGCAAATTTTTTGAATTGAAACATTATAAACTTTAAGAAAGTTTAAAAATACAAATGTTTCTAGTAAATAAGTATAATTATGACAAATACATATCAATCAATCCAGGAGGTGTTTGTAAAACAACACGTTTTCCTTTACGATCAATTTCTTTGATAAATTCATCAATCATTGGAATTAAAATCTCTACTCCATCATTTTCAATTTCAAACAACGGTTGTGCAGTAGTATCATTTACTCCCTTAATAAGACCAAACTCACCATACTCCACATCTACAGCTATAAAGTCCATAATTTCGTGATAGTAGAATTTGTTTCCTGTTAATTTAGGTAAAAAAGAAAGAGGTAAATAAATTCCTGCATTCATAATAGCATCTGCATCTTGTTCGGTGTCAACCGTTTCAAAACGCACACGTAATTGATTTCCTTTTTGCAGTAATCTTTCTTCAATAAAAAATGGAATCAAATCTTTGCCGTGTTCGACAAAGACAGATTCCATATTTTCATACAGTTCAGGTTCATCGGTGTCTAATTTAATAACCACCTCCCCTTTAAAGCTATGTTTTCTAACGATTTTGCCTAAATAAAAACAATCTTCTTTACGCATATAATCGTTTTTAGAAATTACTCAGCAGTTTCTTCTGTAGCTTCTTCAGTTGCAGCCTCACCTTCAGTTGCAGTAGCTTCAGCAGCTTGTGCTTCTGCTAATAATGCAGCCTCAGCTTCTTGAGCAGCAGCAATACGAGCAGCATTTACAGCTTTTTCAGCCTCTAATGCTTTTGCTTTTTCTGCAGCTTGCTCAGCAGTTAAACCATCTTTTTTAGCTTGAATAGCAGCTTCTTTAGCTTCTACCCATGCAGCAAATTTAGCTTCTGCTTGCTCTTCTGTTAAAGCTCCTTTTAAAACCCCACCTTGTAAGTGTTTTTTTAATAGAACTCCTTTAGTAGATAAAATTGTTTTTGCAGTATCAGTTGGCTGTGCTCCATTGTTTAACCATTTTACAGATGCATCAACATCTAATTCAATGATTGCTGGATTTGCATTTGGATTGTAAGTTCCTAATTTTTCTAAGAATTTACCATCTCTTTTTGCACGAGCATCTGCTGCTACTACGTAGTAAAAAGGTTTTCCTTTTTTACCGTGTCTTTGTAATCTAATTTTTACTGACATAATTTAAAATTGTGTAGGTTCACGACCTACGTTATTAATTTTTGAGAGTGCAAATATACAATTATTATTTTCTGAAAATAAACTTATTTTAAAAATCTATGCTTTTATAACTTCTTGTTTATCAGACAACGGCTCTCCAACATACACCAATTTAAAATCTTTTCCTATTTTAAGGGTTTTATTGGCTGCTGCTATTACATAAAGTTCCCCTTTTTCATCAGCAACAAACAAAGGAATGGTATTATCTTGCTCTGTTAATTTGTTGTTTTTTTCTATAAAATCATCTTGAGACTTGATTGCTATTTCGTTAATGTTAGGGTATTCTCTTATTAACTCACTAAACTTTATAAAATCATCTTTGGTTGATAAAAAATTACTTCCTGAATCTACTTTACCTGAATTTAATTCCATTTCTGAAACAAACCTAAAGGAGGAGGCTTTATCTATTGTCTTTTTAAAGCTATTGATTGCATGTTTATTTACTTTTTTACTGGCCGTTAACGCTAGCAAATAACCAATATCAGAGTATTCAATATTATCAGTTACTTCATCTGTAAAGACATCAAAAACTTCTGCATTTAAGCCCATTTTTTGGGCAATACCAATATTTTCTGCATTGTTATCTATTAAAACAACATGTCTTTGTTTTTCTTCTAAATATTTTGCTATTACTCTAGAAACTTCTGAGGCACCAACAATTAAAATCCCTTTAGAAGAGCGTAAAAACACCCCCAGAACTCTAGACACCATTCTTGCAGTTGTTGCATTTAACAAAACTGTTCCTAATACAATTACAAAAACCAGAGGGGTAATATATTCTGCTCCAGGTTCTCCTTGAGCTACTAATTTTAATCCAAATAACGAAGCAATTCCTGCAGCAACAATACCTCTGGGTCCAACCCAACTAATAAACACTTTTTCTTTAAATTTTAATCCTGATTTATGAGTACTTAAAAAGACCCCTATAGGACGTACAATTAAAATTATAACACCAAAAAGAGCTAATGTTTGCCAATTGTTAACCAAATAAATATCACTGATATTCATATTTGCCGACAAAAGGATAAAAAGGATAGAAATTAATAAAACACTTAAAGATTCTTTAAAGTATAAAATCTCTTTTAAGTTAGGTAAATCAATATTCCCTAATACCATTCCCATAACAACTACAGACAACAAACCTGATTCATGAGCAAAAGAATCGGATAGCACAAAAACGCCTAGTACATAAGCAAGAGTAAAAACGTTTAACAAGTATTTAGGTACCCAATTTTTCTTTAACGTAAAGTTAAATCCATGAGCAAATGTAAACCCAAAAGTAGTTCCGAATAATATAATTTTACCAAACTCTAAGATAGCTGTTTTGGTAAATTCATGCGTTTGTTCAATACTAATAAACTCAAACACCAAAACGGCAACCAAAGCTCCTATGGGATCAATTAAAATTCCTTCCCATTTTAAAATGGCTGCTACATCTCTTTTTAACCTAATATTCCTTAGAATTGGTGTAATTACCGTAGGCCCTGTTACTATAATTAAAGATGAAAATAAAAATGAAATTGACCATGTTAAATTGAACAAATAATGAACTGCTACCCCTGCTCCAAAGAAAGTAATAATTGTTCCTATAGTAATTAACTTAATTATTGCTGGCCCAACATTTAAAACTTCTTTCTTTTTTAGAGTTAATCCTCCTTCAAAAAGAATAATACTAATAGCTAAAGACACAAAATAAAACAGACTTTCTCCTGCAAAAAGTCCTTTGGTTCCATTCCATACAGGTTCAATCCATTTTGCTCCGTCAGAAGAAATTAAAGTAGAAATAGGACCTACAAACAATCCTACTAATATTAACGGTAAAATTGCAGGTAATTTTAACTTCCAAGCCAACCATTGTGCTAAAATTCCCATAATAACAATTCCTGCTAATTCAATCATATACTATTTGTTTTAAACATTTGTAAAATACACTTTTTTACATAAAACAAAGGTGTTCTTAAGTAAATAAGAACACCTTTTATAAAATATTTTTTTTTAATCTATGATAAAAAACCTAAGACCAATTTATAGATATCATTTCCGTTGGCAAAAGCCAAAAGTGAAAGTAATAATACAAAACCTGTAATTTGAGCATATTCTAAAAACTTATCTCCTGGTTTTCTACCTGTTATCATTTCGTATAAAGTAAACACCACATGTCCCCCATCTAAAGCTGGAATTGGTAGTAGATTCATAAACCCTAACATAATTGATAAGAAAGCTGTATTTGCCCAAAACACTTGCCAGTCCCAAACCGGTTTAAAAATTTTAGCTATAGAAATAAACCCTCCCATACTGCTTGCTCCTTTTTTAGTGAACACATACTTAAATTGAGCCATATAATCTTTTAATGTCCAATAGGCAGCAGCAGCACCTTTGTTAAAGCTTTCTGCTAAATTATATTTTTGATGTTTAACTGTAAAATTCTCCTCTGGATTAAAAGCAGGGGCTACTCCAATTTTTTTATCTTCATCTGGAGTTACAGTTAAAGTAACCAAAGCCCCATCTCTATTAACTACTACTTCTAGAGCCTCTCCGTTTGATTGTTGAATTTTATTTGTAAAGTCTCCCCAGTAAACAGCCTCATCTCCGTTTACAGAAACAATTCTATCATTTTTCATAAATCCAGATTGATAGGCTGGTTTCCCTGTGATAACTGAATCTATAACAGCAGAAAAACGAGGGGTAAATGGTTTTAAATCATTTAACTGCCACATTTCTTTTCCTATTCCCTCTGGAATATTTAAACTTTCGGTAGTTCCATCCATGTGTAAAACCTCAATAGTTTTAACATCTCTTAAAAACAACTGTTTATTTACATCTAAAACATTTTCTACAGGTTTACCATCTACCTTTAAAAAAGTATCACCGTCTTTAAAACCATACTTTTTTAAGGTTTGACTTATAGAAAAACCATTTTTAACATCTTTAGGCCCAACAACTTCTTGTCCCCAAACAGAAAAAATCATAATATAGATTAGCAATCCTAATATAAAGTTAACAATTACCCCTCCTAACATAATAATTAAACGTTGCCAAGCTGGTTTAGATCTAAACTCCCAAGGTTGTGCTGGCTGTTTCATTTGCTCAGTATCCATACTTTCGTCTATCATACCTGCAATTTTCACATATCCTCCTAGCGGAATCCAACCAATTCCGTATACCGTTTCTCCTACTTTTTTCTTGAAAAGCGAAAATTTATAATCAAAAAATAAATAAAATTTTTCTACTTTGGTTTTAAACAGTTTTGCAGGAATAAAATGTCCTAATTCGTGTAACACTATTAAAAGTGATAAGCTTAAAATAAACTGTCCTGCAATAATTAAATTCTCCATGTATTTATTGTAATTCTTTTTTTAAGTCGAACAAATGTACAACTTTAATTATGTGTTCATATTTTTTGTGTAAAGTTTCTTAATGCTTTGTAACTTTGATGAAAATTTCATTATGAGTCAACATTTTTTTGCAAAATCCAAATACACTTTTATGGCTATGAGTGTATTATCTGTGATTATTATTGCAGCACTTTACCATCTCAACAACAAGTCAAAATCTTTGCCAATATACAACCCTACAGATGTAAATCCCAAATTGGTTGACGATAGTCTTTTAAATATTTCTAAAAACCACACTATTGCTGATTTTACTTTGACAGATCAAGATGGAAAAACCGTAACAGCTACTGACTTTAAAGATAAAATTTATGTGGCTGATTTTTTCTTTACTCGTTGCGGAACTATTTGTCCAATTATGACTGACAACATGTCAACTTTACAAGAAACTTTTAAAAACAATCCAAAAATTAAGTTTTTATCACATTCTGTAACTCCCATTATGGATAGTGTTCCAGTTTTAAAAACTTATGCAAATGCCCATGGAGCTATTTCAGGGAAATGGCATATTACTACAGGAAGTAAAAAAATGATTTATAACCTAGCTAGAAAAAGTTATTTTGCTGTGCTAGATGAAGGAGATGGAGGAGCACAAGATTTTATACATACAGAACAATTTGTACTAATTGATACTAAAAAAAGAATTAGAGGTTTTTATGATGGAACCAATCTTAAAGAAATAGAACAATTAACCAAGGATATTGAATTATTGCTTACTGAAAAATAAAACCCCTAACATACATAAATGAATATTAGGGGAAAATTGCTATGAAAAAGAATTGATTTTACTCAATTCAAATATTAGGTCGTTTTATCTTTTAATTCATTACAAAGCCCCATTAAATTCATTATAAAATTGATCTAAATACAGTTCCATAAACTGATGCCTTTTTGCGGCTATTTCCTTTCCTGTTTTTGTATTCATTCTATCTTTTAACAACAATAACTTTTCATAAAAATGATTAATAGTTGGGGCATTACTATTTTTATATTCTTCCTTAGTCATATTTAATTTTGGAGTGATTTCAGGATCGTACATTCCTCTATTTTTATATCCACCATAATTAAACGCCCTTGCAATACCTATAGCTCCAATAGCATCTAACCTATCTGCATCTTGTACAACTTTTAACTCTATTGATGTAAAAGCTTGTGCTACATTTCCTCCTTTAAAAGATATGTTCTCTATAATTTTTACAATATGATCTATAGTTTCTTCTTCAATATTTTGTTTTTTTAAAAATTCCTTTGCCAATTTTGGCCCTACGGTTTCATCTCCATCATAAAATTTAGAATCAGCAATATCGTGTAACAAAGCTCCTAAAGAAACTATCTCAATATTACAATCTTCTGTTTTGGCAATTAATAAAGAGTTTTTATACACCCTTTCTATATGAAACCAATCATGTCCTCCTTCTGCATTTTTTAATTGCTCTTTTACAAAAGTTATGGTGTTTTTTACAATATCATTTTTCATTAAAATCATAAATTTTATTTGGAGTTACACAATAATCTAATGGAAAATCTCCCTCGTAAACATCATCAATATTTTCTTCTGCCTCAAAGAAAGACAAACCTACTTTAAGAGTATTATTGTTACATTTTGATAAAAAATCATCATAAAATCCCTTTCCATACCCCACTCTATTTCCTTTTATATCAAAACCCAACAAAGGAACAAAAACCACATCAATCATGTTTTCTGGCACCGGCAATCCATTTGTTGGTTCAGGAATTCCGTACGTATTTACTTTTAACTTTGTGTTTTCGGTTAATAAAAAATGAGACAATGTATTGGTTTTAAAATCTGATTTAGATACTACAACCTCCTTATTTCTAGCAAACAAAACATGTAAAAGATGTTCTGTATCAACTTCTTTTTGTTCTTGAATTGACAAAAAAAGATGATAATATGTATTATTCCAAATAGGTAGTTTTAATAACTGATTGGCAATGAATATACTTTTTGACTCTACATTTTCTACACTTAATTCTCTCCGTAAATTCTTATATTTTTTCCTTACATCAGTTTTTCTCATATCCTAAAATTTGAAAAGTAAATTTAACAATTAATATTTCCTAAAATTGATTAATTTCGAACTATGATTTTAGTAACAGGAGGAACAGGTTTGGTAGGGGCTCATCTACTCTATAAATTATGCAACACTAACGAAAAAGTAGTTGCCTTATACAGAGATGAAAAAACTAAAAGAATAACTCAAGAAATTTTTGAGCTGTACAAATCTATCAAAACCTACGAGAAAATCATTTGGAGACAAGCAGATATTACGGATATTCCTGCTTTAGAAATAGCTTTTAAAGATATTACTTATGTTTACCATGCTGCTGCCATGGTTTCTTTTTCTCCTAAAGACAGTGATAAATTACGAAAAGTAAATATTGAAGGAACTGCAAACATTGTAAACTTATGTATCTCCAACCATATTAAAAAGCTATGCTATGTAAGTTCTATAGCTACGCTTTCTAAAAAACCTGGCAGTAATATAATGGATGAAAATTCTGAATGGAATCCTGAAGGAGATCATAGCGACTATAGTTTATCTAAATTTGGAGCTGAAATGGAAGTTTGGAGAGGCTCTCAAGAAGATTTAGAAGTAGTAATTGTAAATCCCGGAGTTATTTTTGGTTTTGGAGCATGGAATGTAAACACAGGAAAACTTATTCAAA